>JADGQG010000063.1 GCA_017882025.1 Chloroflexota bacterium | reverse complement strand
CGCTCTCGCTCACTCGCCCAACCCATTGGCCTCCGTCGGCAACACCGGTCGCGCTGGCGGTCCGTGCCTGAAGTCTCGTGACGGTTCGATTTGGCGATGATGGTCGATGACCGCCGGGAACCTCCACCATGGCCGCATCCAGCGCTTCGGCATATCAGGCCGACGCCACCAGGGAGGCACGCCGGACGGACGCGCAACCAGGAGCCCCACCCCGCCGAGAAGAAGAGGCCGAACGCGGCCCCCCTCCAGCGGTGCGATCGCCACGAGCACGGCTCCGCTCGGCGCCAGGGCCGCCAGCAGGTTGCGGGCCGCGAAGATCGCGCTACCCGTCACCAGGAGCCGCTCGGCGCTGAACCGCGCGGACAGGCGCGGGAACGTCCACATGATCGGGGTCTCGACGAGCGCCCCACCTCCCAGGCCAGTCCGCGCGCCTGGTCGCGCGGTGAACGCCGACCGCGCCGGCGTTCAGAACATCGTGCCGCACCAGGGTGCGGGCGCAGCCGCGAAGAGAGCGTCGGCGCGGAGGAGCGCCCCCGCGGTGCCCTCGACCACGCGCCCGACCCGCGCAAGGTCCGAGAATCGGAACGTGCCGAGGTAGGTCGCGCCGAGATCGCCCGCATCCAGGGTCACGTCCGGCATGGCGGTCGTTGGCTCGACGACTCCTCGCCCATCCTCGCCCGCGGCGAGGCGCCAACGACCGGCGTTCCACGGGCAGAACGGGTCGCGGACCTCGAGCACGAGCGTGCCCGGGCGCCCGTACGTCCGTGCCGCCAGCGCGGCCGGGACGTCCACGACGCGGAGCCAGATCGCGTCGCCGACCGTGAACCCCAGCCGCCGCGGCTCCGCGAGAAGCAGCTGGAGCGGATGCGGAACAGGTGCTCGAACGGCCCGAACCTGCGTCACCAGGTCCACGTTGAGGAGCCAGCTCCAGAGGTCGCGGGTCGCCCGCGGGGTGCTCGCGAGGACCTCCATCGCGACCAGCCGGCCATTCGGGCCCCGGTCATCCCAGTCGGGCTTGACGCGGTAGATCGCCGTCCCCTCCACGTCCCCGCCGGCCTCGTAGACGGCGAGGAACTTCATGCCGTTCGCGCCGCGGGCCTGGTCCGTGTCGTGGAGCGTCAGCCAGCGCCACCATGTCTCGCTGCGCGCCACCATCCCGGGTGTCTGGACCCGGACCCGGTCGTAGAGCGACGGGAAGATGTCCATGGCGGCGTCGCGGTCCACGAGGCGGACGGTCCCCTCGGGTGGAGCCGGCCGCGCGAAGACGGCTCGGTCGCGCGCGATCTCGAAGCTGCCGTTGAGCGTGGCGAGGCCGTACCCGAAGCGCTGGTAGATGGCGCCCTCCGAGGCCCACAGGATCGCGAGCGACTCGCCCCGCCCGCGGACGTCGTCGAGCTGGTGGCGCATCATCGAGCGCAGAATGCCGCGCCGCCGGTGGGCGGGACTGACCCCGACCAGGGTCACGCCCGCCGCGGCCGCCTCCCCGCCGGGCACGCTCAAGCGAAACGTCAGGGCACCGGCCGTCGCGACCGGCTGTTCGCCGTCGAACGCCGCGATGATCCGCTCCGGCTCCCAGACGCGGCGCTCCTCATCGCCTGGGTCGGGCATCTCCGCGAACGCGAGGTTGAGCGGTGCCGCGAACCACTCCATCGTCTCAGCCGTCGCCGTCCGGATGGGATACCGGCCCGCTGTTCCCGGTGCGTCCGTCATGCGTCTATCCTCCTGCGCGGCCAGGCGCCGTCGATCCCAGCGCTCCCGGTTCTGCGTGCCAGCTGGGTGACCGCCCCCGCCACCGCCTCGATCTGACCCGGCGAGACGCGGCAGCAGCCACCCACGATCGTGGCGCCCGCCTCGATCCACCGGCGTGCGGTGGTCCCGTCGACAGTCGGGCCGCCGCCCCCGATCCAGCGCCTGGCGACCGCGTCCCAGCCCTCGCCGCTGTTCGGGTAGACGATCAGCGGCTTGGACGTTGCGCTCCGGGCGCGGGCGAGCAGCTCGTCGACGTGCTCCGGCGCGGTGCAGTTGACGCCGACGGCCAGCACGCGCGACGACCGCTCGGCCAGCGCGAACGCCTCCTCCACGGCCGCGCCACTCCGCAGGCGCGCGCCATCGGCGCACGAGAAGCTGAGCCAGCCCCGCGCGCCGGGCGTCGCCTCGAGCAACTCGACGAGCGCGATCCCTTCCTCGAGCTCCGGGATGGTCTCGCAGGCGAGCAGGTCGGCTTCCGTCGCGACGAGGACCTCGAGCCGCTCGCGGTGGAAGGCCCGGAGCTCGGCAACGCTCCGGCCGTAACGGCCGGTGAACTCCGCGCCGTTGGCGAGGAACGCGCCGTAGGGTCCGATCGAGGCGGCCACGAACAACCGGCCCACGTCGTCGGGTGCGCGCTGGGCGCGCCAGGCCGCCCGCGCCTCCGACGCGAGCGCGACGCTCCGCTGCAAGAGTCCGATCGCGGCCGCGTGGTCGATCCCGCGAGCCGCGAAGCCCTCGAACGTGGCCTGGTAGCTCGCCGTCGTCGCGATCGCGGCGCCAGCCCGGTAGAAGGCGAGATGGGCGCGCACGATCTCGCCCGGGTTCTCCAGCAGCAGCCGAGCCGACCACAGTGGATCGGCCAGGCTATTCCCCTGGGCCTCGAGCTGCGTCGCGAGGCCGCCATCGAGCACGACGGCACCGTGGCGCGCGAAGAGCGGCGCAAGCGGGTCGTGGGCGGACGGGTCGGTCTCGGGCGGGCCCTCGCCGGCCCGGGTGTGGTCCATTCAGCCGGCGCCGCCGATGTCCAGCTCGTAGGCTGCCCAGACGAGGTCCGCGCCGTGCGAGCGATGGCGGACGACTCGGCCCATCAGCCGCTGCATGTCGTCGCGCACCGCGTCGAGGTCGGTCCCTTCCGTGAACGGCCCGGCGAACTGCGCCGCCGCGTCCACGATGGCCTGCGTCAGCGGCGGGTGTTCTTCGCGGAGCCGGCGCGCCTTGCCGTGCACGTGGGGCGCGATCTCCTCCATCTCATCGTAGAGACCGCCGGCGCCTTCCGTCTCCGCCACGTGCTCGGCGAACGCGTCACCCAGCGCGGCGAGTTGCGCCGCCACACCCTCTCGCCATGTTTCGGCGTCCTGGCTGGGCGACGAGATCGCGTGTTCGAGCGCCACGAGGGCGTCTCGCAGCTCGCGCCGCCGTTGGGCCGCCGCCTCCAGCGCCTGGGTGGCCTGATGCTCCTGGTTCACGGGGATCCCTCCGGGTCGCGGGCTATGGCCCATTCATGGTAGGCCCGGTCAAGCTTCCCGGCGCGGTCGGACGGCGATCGGCCCGATCACCTCGCGCCACGCGCGCGTGAGCGCCCGGAACTCGTCGGCCGGAATCCGGTCGACCGCGGCGACGGCGGCGGCGGTCTCGGCGGCGCACTCCGCGGCGAGTCGGCGGAGCGCCGGGTCGGCGAGCGTTACAAGTGCGGCCAGCGCGGCATCCCGCGCACCGCTCGCGGCCGCGAGGGCAACCACGTCGCGCTCGTTCGCGAACGCACGGTCACGGGCACGTCGTGCCGCGGCCGGAGCCTTCCGAGCCCGCGGGTCGTACTTCAGGGCGGCGCGCCTGGCCGCATCCAACCGCGCCGCCTCGTCCGGTTCCAGCAACCCGGCCCGCGCCACGATCCCCCGGACGACCTCTGCGCGCGGCCCGTACGCGCCGGTCGCGCAGATCTCGGCGACGCGCCGTCGCCGGCGCCGCCCATCGAGGAAGTGGATGGCGGCCAGGATCCCAAACGCGCCGAGCAGGGCGACCCAGACGATCAGCTCGGAGGCGAGGTTGCGCGCCTGGTCAGTGGTCACGCGCGGATTGTGGAGGACGCGGCCATTGCGGGCGCTGCGGACACGACGATGGCCGGGCCCACGATGGCCGGGCCCACGATGGCCGGCCTGGACGCGTGCCCGTCAGAGCCGCTGCGCCGCGTCGAATCGCTCGGCCTCGCCTGTCAGCCACACCCGCTCGTCGGGGGTGAGGACCAGGTCCGCGGCCGCGGCATTCTGCTCCAGTTGCTCGAGCGAGCGCGCGCCCGGAATCGCGGCGGTGTTCGGATGGGCGATCACCCAGGCGAGGGCAACCTGCGCGGGCGTGGCGCGGTGCGCTGCGGCGATCTCGCGCACGGCCGCCAGCAGCGGTCGCGCGCGATGGAGGGCAGCGTCCCGGAAGAGCGGGTTCATACGACGGATGCCGCTGCGGCGCCCGGCCGGATCGTCGGCGGCGAAAAGGCCCTGGGCGAGCGGGCTGTAGGCGATGACCAGCCGGCCGCGCTCGGCGGCGTACGGGACCAGGTCCCAGCGCGGCGACGGGCTCGCCAGGCTGAATCGAACCTGGTTCGAGATGATGGGCCGCCGCAGTGCCGCCTCCAGTGCCCGCCAGCGTCCGAGGCCGTAGTTGCTCACCCCGACGTGGCGCGCGATCCCGGCGTCGAGCACGCGCCGAAGGCCCGCGGCCTGGGTCCGGGCCGGCACGATCGGGTTCGGCCAGTGGAGCTGGTAGAGGTCGATTGCCGCGACCTCGAGGCGATCCCGGCTGCCGGCCGCCCGCGTCGCCACGATCGACGGCAGCGGCAGGATCGGGAACAGCTTCGTGGCGACGAACGCGCCGGCCGCGAGATCCGGGCCCGACGCTGCGAGGCCGCGCGCGACGATCCGCTCCGACTCGCCGAAGGCATACATCTCTGCGGTGTCGATGAGCGTGACGCCGAGCTCCAGCGCGCGCCGAACCAGGGCGGGTGCCTGGTGGGCCGCGTACGCGTCTCCGTAGCCCCACTCGCGCGACCCGAACTGCCAGGTGCCCAGGCCGATCGCCGAGACCCGCACACCGTCAATCTCGAGGTACTTCATGCAGTCACCCTACTCCGAACCGGTCGGACGGGCCGGCCGCCGGATGGGTCGGCGCCCCTCCCCTGGTCAGTACGAGTGTTCGTCGAGACGCACGGGCCCCCGAAATATCCTGTAGACCCAGAACGTGTAGGCCAGCACGAACGGAAGGCCCAGCAGCGCGATGATCAGCATCGCCGTCAGCGCCAGGTCGGACGAGGCCGTCAGCGGGACCGTCAGGGACGCGCCCTGGTCGCGGGCCGGCAGCAGGTTGGGCCACAGGCCGATCCCGAGCGTCGCGATCATCGCGGCGATCGCCGCGGACGACGCCGCGAACGCGGAGGCGGCCCGGCCGCGGCGCACCAGGACCGGGAATGCCACGAGGGCGAGCACGGCGATGACGGGCGCCAGCCATGCCGGGATCAACCCGAACCGGTCCCAGAGCGCGGGCGCCTCTGCTCGGGACCAGGTCGTGACGACCACCCACAGGACGAGCGTCGCGACCTGGCCGACAAGCGCGGTCCTCCGCGCCCGCGCCTGCAGGGCGCCCTCCGTCTTGAGCAGCAGCCATGCGGCACCCTGCATGAGGAACATGGCCGCCGACAGCAGCCCGACCGCAAGCGCGAACGGCGAGAGGAGCCCGATGAAGGTCCCCGCGTAGTCGCCCTGGCCGTCAAGCGGAACCCCGCGCATGATGTTGCCGATCGCGACACCGAACAGGACCGCCGGCAGGACCGAGCCCACGAAGAAGGCGAGGTCCCAGGTCGTTCGCCAGCCGCGGCCGCGTTCCTTCGAGCGGAACTCCAGCGAGATTGCCCGCAGGATCAGGGCCGCCAGCACCAGCATCAGGGCCAGGTAGAAGCCAGAGAAGACGGTCGCGTAGACCTTCGGGAAGGCCGCGAAGAGCGCGCCGCCGGCCGTGATGAGCCAGACCTCGTTGCCGTCCCAGACGGGTCCGATGCTGTTCATGAGGATCCGCCGTTCCTCGTCGGTGCGGGCTGTGGTCATGTGCTGCATGCCGACGCCCAGGTCGAACCCGTCGAGGATCGCGTAGCCCACGAGGAGCACGCCGACGAGGAAGAACCAGGCGGCCTGGAGGAACCCGTTGTCGGCCATCGCTCGTCCCTCCTACGCCGCCGTCGTGCCCGGCCGGAGTGCGGGCTCGGGCCTCGGCAGCTCGTCGAGCGCCGCATCGTCGACCCCGTCGGGGGCCGGCGCCGGGCCGTGGCCCAACTCCTTCCGCGCGAGGTAGATCCAGAGCCCGCCGAGAAGGACGTACAGGCCCACCAGCAGCACGAGCGAGATCGCGATCTGCTCCGGCGGGACGATCCGGCTGATGCCGGTCGACGTGCGCATCACGCCGTAGACGATCCACGGCTGGCGTCCGATCTCGGCCGTCGCCCAGCCCAGCTGGATGGCGATGATCGGGAGCGGCGTCGCCAGCACCGCTGCGCGGAGCCAGAAGGGACGCCGGAATACGCTCCGTTGCCAGAGGTAGTAGGCCCCGAACGCCATCACCAGGAGCATCAGCGTTCCGAGCAGGACCATGTTGTGGTACGCGAGGAAGCTCATCGTGATCGGCGGCCAATCCTGCGTTGGGAACGCGTCGAGGCCCTGGATCGGTGCGTTCCAGTCACCGAACGTCATGAACGAGAGCAGGCGCGCCACCTGGAGCTCCGGACCCTGCGGCAGGTTGCTCGAGTCCTGCGTCGGCGGAAGCGACCAGATCGTCATGGGCACCCCGGACGCCGTCGAGTAGATGGCCATGATCCCGGCGAACTTCGCCGGCTGGGTCGCCGCCACCTGTTTGGAGCTCATGTCGCCGGTGGCGAACATGCCGGCGGACCCGACGAAGGCGGTGATCAGGGCGACCGGCAGCACGGCCCTCGCCACCGAGAGGTGCTTCCGCTTCAGGACATACCAGGCGGAGGCACCCAGGGCGACGAACGCGCCCGCCGTCAGGGCCGCCGCGACGGTGTGGAGGTACCGCGGGACGAACGAGGCGTTGAACGCCGCCGCGAAGAAGTCGGTCAGGCGGGCGCGGCCGTCGATGATCTCGTAGCCAGCCGGCGTCTGCATCCAGCTGTTCGCGATCAGGATCCAGACCGCGGAGAGGAGCGTCCCGACGCAGACCATGAGCGCCGCGAACCAGCGGACACGGGAGCTGATCCGACCGCGCCCGAAGAGGAGCACGCCGAGGAACGTCGATTCCAGGAAGAAGGCCAGGATTCCCTCGGCCGCCAGCGGCGCCCCGAAGATGTCGCCCACGAACGTGGAGAACTGCGCCCAGTTGGTCCCGAACTGGAACTCCATCACGAGCCCGGAGGCGACCCCGACCACGAAGGTCAGGGCGAAGAAGCGCGTCCAGAAGGCCGCGGCCCGGTCGTACGTTTCTGCCTTCCCGTGGAGGTTCCGCAACCGGAACGTCTCCAGCGCCAGGACGATCGCCCCGATCCCGATCGAGATGCTGGGGAAGAAGAAATGGAACCCGATGGTGATAGCGAACTGGATCCGGGCAAGCTCTTCGGCGTTCACGCGCTGACCTCCGGGAAGATGGCAGGCGCACTGTGGCCCGCCTGCCGGGGGATCCGGTAGCGCCGCGCGGCCCGGACGGCTGGGCCGAAGGGCACGTTGCCCGTGCCGACGCCCAGATCCGAATTCGCGTCAGTCGGCGTCGGTGCGCACGTAGCGTCTGCCGATCAGGGCGAACGCGGGAAGCCGGTCCAGCCAGGCGGAGAGCGGCTGCGACGGGCGTCCCTCCCGGCCGGCGATCGCGAGCCGGGCGTTGGCCTCATCGCCGCTCGGTCGTGCGTCGACGATTGCCAGGTCGATCGCGACCCGGCCGGGCACGCTCTCACCCAGGGTGGCGATCGCCTCGGCCGGGGGCGGCCCGACCTCGTACTCGGCACGAACCTCCGCCTCGGCGCGCCAGCGCGGCCGGCGGAGCAGGATGCGCGCCCAGGTCGCGGCCACCTCCGGGGTCACGCGACCGTCGCCCGGCCGGGGTGCCGGCCCGATCTCCAGCCCACGGGCCCAGCGGGCCGCGCGGTGGAGCAGGGCGTACTCGTCGAGGTCGGCGAAGCGGGCCAGGTCGTCGGCGGGCGAGCCGTCGCCGAAAAGCGCCGCGATCGACGTTGCGAAGACGCCGGCAAGGTCCAGATCGATGCCCCGCACCGCTCGGTGGAAGTAGACCTGCTGGTACATGAAGAGGCGCGCCGTCAGGAACATCTCCAGGGCGCTCAGGCCCGACTCGTAGAGGGTCAGCCCGCGCTCCGAGATGAACGCGTAGCGTCGGAGCCGCTCGGCGTCCACCGGTCCGGCAGAGACGCCGGTGAAGTAGGCGTCGCGCCGGACGTAGTCCAGGTTATCGACCGTGAAGACCCCCGATAGGAGGGGTTGGAGCCAGCGGATCCAGAGCGGCATCGCCGCGTCGTCCAGGGGCGGTTTCGAGATCAGGAACGCCACCCAGGCGGGGTCGATCGCCTCTCCTGGCGTGATGGCGTCCCGTGCCGGCACGCCGCCCGGTGCGCGTCGGAGGCCCCGGATCAGCGGCGCCAGCTCGCGCGTGACGATGAGCTGCGAAAGGTCTTCGTGCGTGAGCGCCTTCGCGCCGGTGCGCCGCGCGTCGTCCGGCGCCGGGAAGTCCGCCAGGACGTGCTCGTCGTAGAAGTGCGCGAACGGCCCGTGGCCCACGTCGTGGAGCAGGCCCGCCACGCGGAGCGTCTCCACTACCAGCCCTTCGGACGGCACGGACCCGCCCGTCCCGGCGATCGCCAGCGACTCGGCGAGCGACGGGTAGAGCTGGCGCGCCCACAGCCCCGCCTCGTGCATGACGCCAAGGCCGTGGGTGAACCGCGAGTGCTCTGCCGAGGGGAAGACCCAGCGCGCGCTCTGGAGCTGGCTGATCCTGCGGAGGCGTTGTAGCCAGATTGTGTCGAGAAGGTCCTCCTCTGCGGTCTCCTCGTCCGGGAGGCCGGCTGCCCGCGCCGCGGCCGGGGAGAGCCGCTTGGTCAGCTCGATGTAGCCGTGGATCGGGTCGCTGATAAGGTTGACGGCAGCGAAGCGGGCCGGGCACATGGGAGGATTGTGGCCCTTCGCGGTCACCCGCGTGGGTAGCGTGCCGCCGCTCGGCGCACGATCCCGGCAACCTCTCCGCGGAGCGTCTCGGGCGCCAGGACCTCCACGTCGGCGCCCCAGCCCAGGATCCACGGCCGGATCTCCAGCGTGCCGGAGACCCGGGCACGCCACGTGAGCGACCCATCGGCGTTCTTCGTCAGCGACTGGGTCGGGTGCCAGGTGGTCTCCGCCACGCGCGAGGCGACCGAGCGATCGAAGCGCAGGACCACCTCCACCACCCCCTGGTCGGCGACGATCCCCCAGGCGCGGTCCAGGGCCGCCTCGATCTCGCCGTCGGGCGGCGGCTCGAACTGGACGGTGGTCATCGCCAGGGTGCGAATCCGCTCCAGCTTGAAGGTGCGGAGCCCGCCCCTCGTCTCGTCGAAGCCGATGAGGTAGAGCGCGTGTGTCTCCGCGGACGGCTCGATGAGGTAGGGCCGGACGCGGGCCGCCCGTGGCGGGCGGGCCGGGTCATACGTGCTGGGGTCGTAGCTCAGCTCCACGACCCGCCGCTCCGCCCACGCCTGGGTGAGGAGCCGCAGGTTGCGGCTCCCGACGGGATCGAGCGGCCGAGCGGCCATCACGTCCAGGGTTCGCTGTACGTGGCGGCCCAGGACCGGTGGCAGGGCTTCACCCAGCTTCTGGAACGCCGCCGCGAGGTCCGGATCGTGCGCGTCCGCGTAGCGCGCCATCAGGCGCGCTGCAAGGAAGACGGCCATCGCCTCCGCGCGGGTCAGGCGGAACGCCGGCAGGAATGCCTTGTCCGAGATCCCCCAGCGACCGCCGTCGGCCCAGAGCGGGATGTCGAGCTCGTCCTGCAGGGCCCGCAGGTCCCGGTAGGCATTGCGCCGGGACATCCCGACGAAGGCCGCGATCTGGTCCGGCGTGGCGCCCTCCGGATGCGCCTCGAGGTACGTGGTCACCCGGTAGAA
>JADGQG010000206.1 GCA_017882025.1 Chloroflexota bacterium | reverse complement strand
CGAGCGGGAATGGTGTGATCCCGAGGTGCTCCGGGTCCTCCGCCGCCGGTCGCTGGCGCGCCTGCGGCGGGAGGTGGAGCCGGTCGAGGCCGCGGCGTTCGCGCGGTTCCTGCCCGCCTGGCAGGGCGTCGCGCCGGTGCCACCCCTCGGGACCGAGCGTCCCGCGCCCCTCCGTGGCCAGGCCGCCCTGGAGCGGCTCGCGGAGGTCGTGGACCAGCTGGCCGGCGTGCCGATCCCGGCCTCCGTCCTGGAGCGGGACGTGCTCCCGGCGCGCGTGCCCGGCTACCAGCCGCGGCTCCTCGACGAGCTTGGAGCCCTGGGCGAGGTGGCCTGGATCGGCTGTGGGCCCCTGGGCCGCGACGACGGCCGGGTCGCGCTGTTCCGCCCGGGCAGGGGCGACGTCCTGCGGGCCGCGCTGGCAGCGTCCCGGGCCGCGGCGGCCGATCGGGCGTCGGGGCCGCGCCACGCGGCCATCCGCGACCTCCTGGCGCGCAGGGGCGCCTCCTTCTACCGCGAGGTCTTCGCCGCGGCGGGCGGCGGCACGGACCGCGACGTGCTCGACGCCCTGTGGGACCTGGTCTGGGCCGGCGAGGTGACGAACGACACGTTTGCGCCGCTCCGGGCGCTCCGCTGGAAGCGGCCGGGCGGAAACCGGCGCCCGCGGCCGGGACGGCTGGCCACGCTCGGGCCGCCGGAGGCCGCCGGCCGCTGGTCGCGCGTCGAGTCGGGCGAGCCGGTCGGTGACGGCGGGCGCGAACGATTCGTCACGGCCGCCGATGGTGTCGCGACCGCGGACGGCCTCACGGCGCCGAGCGTGACCCAGCGGCTCCACGCGCTGGCGCTCGCCCTGCTGGATCGCCACGGCGTATTGACCCGCGAGGCCGTGATCGCCGAGGGTGTCGAAGGCGGCTTCGCCGGGATCTACCCGGTCCTCCGGGCGCTCGAGGAGGCCGGCCGGATCCGGCGCGGCTACTTCGTGGACCGGCTCGGTGCGGCCCAGTTCGCCCTCGCCGGCGCGATCGACCGCCTGCGCGCGGTTCGCGACTCAGAGGCTGCCTCTCCGCGCGTCGACCTCCTGGCGGCCGCCGATCCGGCGCAGCCGTACGGCGCCGCGCTCGCCTGGCCGCGCCGGGACGCGACCGACCGCCGGTCGTTCCAGCGAGCGGCCGGAGCATACGTCGCGCTCGTGGATGGCGTCCCTGTCCTGTACGTGGAGCGAGGGGGGCGGGGACTGGTCACGTTCCCCGCCGCCGACGACCCCGAGCGACTCGGGCCGGCCCTCGCCGCGCTCCGGACGCTCCTCGCGGACGGCCGCGCCCGCGAGCTGGTCATCGCGAGGATCGACGGCGACGACGTCGGCTCGAACTTGGCGTGGCGGGATCGGCTGGCAGCAGCCGGCTTCACCGTTGGCTACCGCGGCATGGCGCTGCGGGTGGGAACGACGCGCGTCCCCTGATCGGCGGCCGCGCCAGGGCGGTCGCCGATCCTCCGGAAATGCCGGCCCCAGACCGCCACCGAACCGCTGCATGCGGTGATCGCCACCTGCGCCGTCACGGCCCCACTGCCAGGAGGACGACCGCCGCGAAGACGCGGTTGGAGTGATCCTCCTGCGGCCGCGCGGAGAGGCCGGCCCAGGCCGCCCGTGCTCCGTCCCCCGGCGCTCGGTCGCGGCCCCTGATCAGGCTGCGAGGCCGAAGAAGCTGCGGGCAGCCGCCCGAAGCCGCTCGCTCGCCCCGCCCGGCACCAGGCCGGCATCTCCGCGCCGGCGGTCGCGCCACGTGCGGCCGGTCGCGATGAGCCGCGCGGCCCACGCCCGCCACGTCGCCGGGCGAAGGAACCAGGCTGGGTCCGGTCTGAGCCAGAGCGACGGCACCAGCGCCCACAGGTAGACCAGGTAGTCCAGTCGCGCTGGCCGGGGCAGCGCGAACAGGACGGAGAGCTGGACGAGCGTGAGCGGGAGCGTGGCGAGCGTCAGGAGGACAGCGATCGCCAGGAAGAGCACGCCGTGCAGGCGCGCCCTGGGCGCAAGGATCGGGAGGAAGACGATTGGCACCCACTTCATCGCGGTGGCCAGCGCCCAGAGCAGGCCTGCCGTCCGCGGACCGGTGAACTGGGCGCCCCACAGAATCAGGACCAGGACCAGGTTGATATTGCCCGTGTCGAGGTTGGCAAATGCCGGGAATGCAAGGCCGAGCGCCACGACCGCGGTCGCGAGCGGGTGGCGGCGGTACGCCCAGGTGACCGTCCAGAGGAGGAGCAGGATCGTCCCGCCGCGCCAGACGAACCACGCCACGTCCCACGGCAGGAGGGCCCACGGCGCGAACGCCGGGAGCAGCCACGGCGAGTAGACGTACGGCATGAACGGGCTTGCCGGATGGTACGGATCACCGCCGTTGAGCCAGATCCGGACGGCCGCCCAGTACGCGCGGGCGTCCACGCCAGCCAGCTCGCCGCGGGCGAACATGCCGGCCAGCCCGATCCCGCCGGCCAGCGCGAGGAGGAGGACGGCGAGCAGCCGGCGCCGGTCGTGAAGCCGGGAGAACTGGCGTCGGAGGGCCCGTCGGAAGACCCCGCCACGCCGGCGCGTTGAGTGGTCCACCAGCCCGTCCACCAGGCTGCCCACCAGGTCCGACGCACGCCGGGATGCCATGCCGGGGAGTATCGCATCGCGCGGGAACCCTGTCGGACCGATCGACAAACCGATAGCTGGGCAGGAGACGGTCCCCAGCGTACGATTGCAGCGAGCCTCGGCGACCCGGCGCGGCCTGACCCCCGGGTGCAAGCGAGGCGGAGACGGCAATGGACGTCCCTCCCATCCCCTTCGTTCCAGGGCCGCCGCGGCATGCCCGCGCGACCGTGACCGCGGCGAGACGATGGACTGCCACCGCTCGATTTCATCCCCCGACTTCGCGACTACCCCTGGCGGCGGTCCGGGTAGCGCGGCGACCGCTGGGAATTGCCGGCACCGCGGGCCAGCGTGGCGGCTGCGCCCCCGACGCGGCACACTTCGTGGATGGAGAGCAGTCCGGTCGAGGCGATCCGCATCTTCGTGGTCCTGGTCACGGCCGCCTCGGTGGTGGGCCTGGTCGCCCGGCGGATCCGGCTGCCGTACGTCGTGGGCCTGGTCCTCCTCGGCCTCGCCGCCGGGTACGTCCTGCCCGAGGTCTCACGCGAGATTACCCCGGACCTCGTTCTCGCGGTGCTCCTCCCGGGCCTGATCTTCGAGGCGTCGTTCCGGACGCCGCTCGAGCCGTTCCGATGGGCTGTCTCTCGGGTCGTGATCCTGGC
>JADGQG010000205.1 GCA_017882025.1 Chloroflexota bacterium | reverse complement strand
TGCTCGTTGGCGAAGAAGGAGTGGGTGTTGGAACTGAGAGATGTCGTGCAGGACGGCACCTATCGAGCCGCACGATCGATCAGCATGGGCGAGCTGTGGTACTCTGGCCGTCACGTCGCAGCGGCCGGAACTTCCCCCACCCCGACGGCCACAGAGCATCGCATGGAGCCCTCGGATTGTGGCTCCGAAGGTTGCGGGTTCAGTCCCCGTAGGCCACCCTACTTCCCGCACGAACGACCGGCAAGGACCGGCGCTGAGCGGCAGCGAGCGGCATCAAGATTGCTGCAGAGATTGCTGCACGACCGTGGGTCGCGACGAAGTGGGATGCGAGCGTCGCGCGAATCGCACACGATGGGGGATCCCCATGCCTCGCAGCTTCACCGACCGGCATCCGTATCGGTTCGTCGTGCTCCTCGAAAGCGTCGTGATCCTCGTCTACCTGCTCGCAGGGACGATCGCGCATTTCGTGAGTCTCTCGACGCTGGGGCTCTCTGCGCTCGCGAACCTGTCGCTCACCGTCATCGTGGCGTTCCTGCTGACGAGGATGGGCTGGTGGAGGGCGGTGGGCTTCCGGCGCCCGGACAGGCGGAGCGATCTCTGGTACTTCGTCGTTCCGTTCGTTCCAGCCGCCATCAACCTGATCCCCGGGATCAACGTCGGCAGCCTGGGTTTCCTGCTCTCCATGCTGGCGATCGCGCTCCTGGTGGGGTTCGTGGAGGAAGGCATCTTCCGTGGATTGATGCTCCATGTCATCGAGCCGCATGGCCGGTGGAAGGCGGCCGTGATCACTGCGGTGCTCTTCGGCTTGACGCACTCGCTGAACGTGCTGACGGGGAAGAGCGTCGCGGAGGACGCCGCGCAGGTCTGCTACGCCATGGCGATCGGTTTCGCCTTCGCGGCGCTGGTGTTGCGGACGGGGATCCTCTGGCCGCTTGTGCTAGCCCACGCCCTCATCGACTTCGTCAACTACATCGAGAACCCCGACTTCGTGTATCCGGAAAGCCTGCAGCTGGCGATCGTCATCGGCGTGACCGTGCTCTTCGCGGGCTACGGCCTGTTCGTCATGCGAGGAGTGCCCCGCGCGCACACGGGGCCGGAACGAGTATTCAGCGCCTGATCGGGTCGGGCGCATGGTTCGTCGACGCCCGGCGCGTGAGGCCTCGCCTGCGGATCGCCGCCGTGATCGTCCCGCGACGGCCGAGGTCACGACGTCGGCCCAGCTCATCGACGCCCTCGTCGCCGTCGGGCCGCAGCTCTACAGCTTCTCCCTCAGCTTCATCGTGATCATCCTGCTGTGGGTGGGGCACTACCGGACGTTCCGCGTCGTCACCGAGGTGGACGGGGCGACGATCCTCCTGAACGCGCTGCTCCTGTTCTTCGTCGTGCTCCTGCCCTTCCCCACGGCCGTCCTGGGAGCCCACTCGGACACCCCGGCCGCTGTCGCCTTGTACGGCCTCGCGGCGGGGCTCACCACGCTCTTCTCGACGCTCCTGTGGATCCTCGTGGCGGAGGTCCGCCACCACGTCGGGGACATGCCGCACCGCCTGGTTCGCCTGATCACGCTGCGAGCGGCGTTCGTGCCGGCCGTCCTCTTCGTCACGATCCCGCTCGCGTTCGTGGATCCCCGGATCCCCCTGGTCGCGTGGATCCTCCTCTGGCCGATCCAGCTGGCCATGGAACGGCGCTTCCGGCTGCGCCTCGATGCGCCTCGCGGGCCGCTGCAGAACGATGCGCGGCCGTGACCGACCAGCACATCCCCGACCTCGGGGCGGGCGGCGGGCGCGAGGTGGAGCGGCTCATCTTCTTCAGCGACGCCGTCATGGCCATCGCCATGACGCTCCTCGTCATCGACCTGAAGCTGCCGGAGTCGCTCGGGGCAATGACCAGCGACGCAGATCTCAGGGCGGCGCTGGATGGGCTCGGGCCGCGCTTCCTGAGCGTGCTCCTCAGCTTTGCCGTCATCGCGATCTGGTGGAATGGCCACAACCGCATCTTCCGGAACCTCGAGCGGGCCGACGGCGCGCTCGTCGTCCTCAACCTCGTGTTCCTCGGGGCGATCGCGTTTCTGCCATTCCCGACGGCGCTTATCGGGCGCTACGTGGACCGCCCGTCGGCGGTGGTCCTGTACGCGGCCACGAACCTCGTGGCCGGCTCCGCCCTTCTCGCGATGCGCTGGCACGCGGACCGCCGGGGCTTCGTCGAGGTCGAGTCGGGGATCGAGCGCCGTCGCCGCCTCGCCACGGCGGCGATCGCCCCGATCGCCTTCGGCCTGACCATCCCCATGGCGTTCGTCGACGCGAGCCTGGCCGCGTTGGCGTGGATGCTGCTGGTGCCGGCGGGCATCGCCGTGCGCTGGTGGTTCGAGCGCGCCGAACGCCGCGGGACGGCCGCCGCGGCCGAGCGCGCCCCTGCGCCGGCCTCCGTCAGCCGGGGAGCCGCTGCTCCCAGCCCCGCAGACGTTCAAGGAAGCGGTCGGCCGTCAGGTCCAGCTGGATCGGCGTGATCGAGACGCGGTTGTTGAGGACCGCGTGGACGTCGGTCCCGGGGATCGCCTGCCCCGTCGGCGGCGGCCCGCCGACCCAGTAGTACGGGACGCCGCGCGGATCCTCGCGCCGGATGAGCTCGTCCTGGTAGACGCGCTTGCCGAGCCGGGTGACCTCGATCCCCGCGCAGGCCTCGAGCGGGATCGCCGGCACGTTCACGTTGAGGAGCTGGGCCGGTTCCAGGCCGCGCTCCAGGATCGCCCGGGCGACCATGGTGGCGGCCGCTGCGGCGAGCGTGAAGTCATCGGGCGCGAAGTCGTCGTGGCTGATCGCGAACGCGGGGCACCCCGAGAGCACTGCCTCCATCGCGGCGCTCACGGTCCCGGAATAGGTGATGTCGTCGCCGAGGTTCGCGCCGTGGTTGATTCCGCTCGCGACCAGGTCGATCGGGCCCGGGAGGAGGCCCAGGAAGACCAGCCCGACGGCGTCCGACGGCGAGCCGTCGATCGACCATGCGGGGGTGCCGTCGGCCAGCGTCCGCTCCCGCACGCGCAGCGGCCTCCACATCGTCCGCGAATGGCCGACCGCGCTCTGGTTCGTCTCCGGTGCGATCACCAGGACGTCGCCGAGGGTTGCCATCGCCTGCGCGAGGGCCAGCAGGCCGCGCGACTCGATCCCGTCGTCGTTCGTGACGAGGATGCGCGGTCGCCTGCCCGGCGCGGGGGTTGCCGGGCTCACTCGGGCGACGCGTCTGCCGTGGGATCCGGCTCCCGCGGGACCCGGACGTGGCGTCCCTCGCGGGCCG
>JADGQG010000062.1 GCA_017882025.1 Chloroflexota bacterium | reverse complement strand
GGCTGCGTTTCCGACGCTCCCGGCCACGGTTCCGATCGTGCCACCCGATCATGGGGCCGCCGCTCCGGGTCCGCCGATCACGGGTCCGCCGATCACAGGGCCGCCGCTCCGCTCCCCTGGCCCCCGGGCGCCAGAGAAGCCCGGGACAGAGAAAGGGATGCTTCCGGTTCGGTCGGTCGCCAGGCGGACGGATGTCGCCGCCGAGCCGACGCCCGTCAGCCCTCGCCCGCGACGTCCGGCGCCGGACCGGGGACCGTCCGCCCCGGGCCCCAGACCTCGGGGCCGCAGATGAACCCGGGTCCTTCGGGCCGATGGGCCGCCCGCCACGCCGGCAGGTCCGCGTGCGTCGCCGGGAGACGACCGTCGCGGAGGGCCTCCTCGAACCATGACTCGATCTCGCTGAACCGCTCCCACGCGCCGAAATGCCGGCCCGTCGCTCGCCCCCAGGCGAGCAGGGAGTCCTTGGCAAAGACGACATCCGCGTGATGGGCGGCGTACCGGTCGCTCGTTCCGTCGCCGACGAACACGACGGCCCGGCCGCCGGCTCCGTGGAGCCGGACCCGCTCACGCTTGCACGTCCCGCAGACGTGGCAGGCCGGGTGGCCGTACGGGAAGCTCACCCCTTCAGGACCGTCGACGCGGTTCGCGTTCGTGGCGACAGGCAGGTCCGCGAGCGCGGGATCCATGCGCTCCAGGTTCGAGGCGACGTAGAAGCCCAGCCCGTCGCTCACGATCTCGACGAGCGCGCCGGCCGCCCGGACCGCCCGCACGAACGCCGGGAACGTGTCGTCCTGGGGGATCGCGGCCGCCTCGGTCCGCAGCAGCTCGGCGTCCCGGGGAAGGACCTTCATGTCCCAGCGGGTCAGGTCGCGGGAGCCGAGCAGACCGTCCTTGTAGGCGCGATCCATCTTCTCGACCAGGGCCTGGTCCGCGACGTGACGCTTCAGCAGGAGGTCGCCGACGTCCTGGCGAGAGACGGTGCCGTCGTAGTCAACGAGGACGCTGACCGGGGCGCCCGCTCGCGGCAGGATGGGAACATTCGGTGCGCGGGTCATCGCAAGCGAGGATAGGTGATCGCAGGTCACGGCGCCCCAGCGCGAGGCCCGAGCGCGGTGCGCCTACACCTCCATGAGCGGCGGAGGCTCCGGGCCCACTCGGCCGGCGGCCGCGCCCGCCGGGGCGCGTCGGGCCACCATGATCCCGGCGACGATCGCCCCGAAGCCAGCGGCCTGGACGGCAAGGACGGGTTCGCCGAGCAGGAGCGCGGCGAGCACGATCGTGAGGGCGGGGACGAGGAACTGCAGGTTCGCGACGCGACTGGGCCCCAGGAGCGCGATCGCCCGGAAGATCATGACGTTCGCGAACCCGCCCGCGACGATCCCGGAATAGAGGATCGCGAACGCGTGCGGCGGGCCGACGGCCGAGAGGTCGGCGGTCGCAAGCTGGACGAGCCCCGGGCCCGCCAGCACGGTCGACCCGGCGAGGATCGCCCACGTCGTGAGGCGGAGCGGAGAGTACGTCGCGAGAAGGGGCGCCGAGAGCGCGAGATACCAGCCCCAGCAGGCGGCCGCGGCAATCGTCATGAGCTCGCCGAGCCCGGCGCCGTCGAGCCGCGGGCCGTTGCCGCCCGCGACGAGCGCAACGCCCACGAACGCGACCGCGGCCCCCAGGTACCGGAGGCGGTGGCCGCGCTCGGCGCGCGTCGCCACAGCTGCGAGGAGCGTGAAGATGGGGGTCGCCGCGACCAGGAGCGCGCTCGTCCCGGCGGTCGTCAGCGTGAGCGCGCTCGCCCAGAGGAGCTGGTAGAAGCCGAACCCGAGCACACCCAGGAGCGCGACGCGGATGGCGACGCGGCGCGGCAGCCCTACCGAGCCCTCGCGCCAGCGCGTGATCGCGAGGAGCACCAGGCCGGCGAGGAGGAACCGGGTGAATGCAAAGCCAACCGGCGGCACAGCCGCGATCGCGGCCTTGACCGTGACGAAGTTGAACGCCCAGGCCACCATGACGGCCAACGCCCCGAACTCCGCCAGCCGGCGGGAACGTGATGCTGCAGCGGCTGCCGCGCGCGAACCCAGTGAGACGGCGACGGCCCCGTCGGCGCTCGCCGGCGGGGCCGCAAGGGGCTGGAGCGGCGGGATGGGCTAGACGCCTTCCTGCTCGAGCTCGAGGGTCTCCTCGTCGCTCTCTTCGGTCAGCTTCAGCCAGACGAAGAGAGCGGCCAAGACCACGAGAGGGATCACGACGAGCGCCGCGAGCGTGACCCCGAGGGCGGTTGCCACGATCTTGAGAGCCTTCATCGGCGGTACCTCCTTCGCTGGGACGCCGGTTCCGTTAGGCCTTGCGGGCCTGGGGCGCCTGCGCGATCATCGCCTCGATGTCGTCCTTCGTGAACTCCGCCAGCGTGTGGTGGCCGCCGGTCGGCCCGACGCGGTGGAGGCGGACGACGAACGCGCCGTCCTGCTCGAAGAAGAAGATGTCGTGCGGCTTCTCTTCGTCGATCCACCGCCCGATGACCCGGAACGACTTCTCATAGTAGCCCGCGTTCGCCCAGTCGGGCGCGGCGGTGTCGGCGTGGCGGCGCGCCAGGGCCTCCTCCATGAAGCGGGCGATGTCGTCGTCAAGGAAGGTCATGGTTTCCTTGACCTGGTGACCGGCGGTCTCCGACCAGCTGCCCTTCTCATCCTCCATTGCGAGGCCCTGGAGGATGAAGCCATCGGGTGCCTCCACGAGCAGGACGTCGCGCATCCCCCGCTGGTCGAGGAACGCGCCGATGGAGCGGAGCACCTCCTCGAAGTCCTGGCGCGGGCTCCCCTCGTAGATCCGCATCGTCACTCCTCATCGCCGGGGCCGATCAGCTGCCCGCCGCCTGGTCCAGGAGGCCGCGCTCCCGCGCGCGCCGCTCGAGGAAGCGGAAGACCGCCCACCCGGCGAGTGTAAGCGCGCCGGTGGTCGCGAGCAAGGCGAGCGCGACATCCGCAGTCGGTGGAGCTCGGCATCCGCAGTCGGTAAAGCTCGGAGGATGCCAGCCGGTTGCCCTCCAGCCCCTCCTTCGCCGAAAGGATCGTGATCCCGCCGTCGCTGGTCCGCGCCGAGATGGCGATCGCAGGCGCGACGCCAACCCGCCCGGCGAGCCGGGTCTCCGAGGCCGTCTCGCTGGTCGTGACCGGGTAGCCGACGGCCACCTTCGCGTTCGAGGTCTCGAGGTCCAGGCTGAACGTCGCATCGGCCCCCAGGTGGAGCGCAATCGCCGCGTTCGAGGTCCCGAACGACTGCGGGCCCGTGGCCAGGGAGCCGGCGAAGGCGATCTCGCCGTTCGCGCTGCTCGAAGTCTCCACGGTCGGGCGCGGGTCAGACCGTGGCGGCAAGCAGGCCGGCGACCCTCGCGTCATTGATGATGAGCGCCGTGTTGGCGCGAATGGACCTGCCGTCCGTCAACTCCGCGACCCGCTGAAGCACCCACGGCGTGAGGGCCGGGCCGTGGATCCCGGCCTCCTCCGCGTCCGCGGTTGCGCGGGCGATCGCAGCCAGCGCCTCCGCGCGGGGCAGCTCGTCGGCCATGGGGACCGGCACGCAGATCAGCACGCCCGACCCAAGCCCGAGCGCCAGGTGGGTTCGGACGAGATCGGCCGCCGCGGCCAGGTCCGCGACGTGCTGAGGTGCCGGGATTCCCGACGCGCGGGAGAAGAAGCCGGGCAGCTCGTCCGTCCCCACGGCGACCACCGGCACGCCGCGCGACTCGAGGACTTCGAGCGTGCCCGCTACGTCGAGGATCGCCTTCGGGCCGGCGCACACGACGACGACCGGCGTCCGGGCAAGCTCCTCGAGGTCCACCGAGACGTCGAGGCTCGGCGGATGCCGCGTCCCATCGGGCGCCAGGACCGTTTCGAACGCCCCCGGGTGGACGCCGCCGATCCCACCGGTCGCGAAGACGCGGATGCCGGCTGCGGCACTCGCGAGCATGGTCGCCGAGACGGTGGTCGCGCCGAGCACTCGAGCGGCGAGCGCCCCGGCCAGCGTCGGCCGCGCAACCTTCCGGACGCCACGGGCCGTGGCCAGCTCCACGAGGGTCGCCGCGTCAAGCCCGACAAGGAGCCGACCATCCCGGATCGCGATCGTCGCGGGCACGGCGCCGGATTCGCGGACGGCCGCCTCCGCGGCGCCGGCGACCTCCAGGTTCCGGGGATACGGCAGGCCGTGGCTGATGAGCGTGGATTCGAGGGCCACGACGGGGCGGCCGGTTCGGAGCGCGTCGGCGACCTCAGAGTCAATCACGAGTCGATCGCGGAGACCGCCGACAACGGGTTCGTGCATCCCCAGAGGGTACCGTCGGGTAGACCCGGACGTCGCGGCGGGCCTGTGGCCGACCGCCGGATCGACACGAATGAGCTCGTGCTCGCCTGGGTCGATCGGTTCCTGAAGCCGTGGGCCGCGGCACCAGCGCGCGGCGGACCGCCCTACCCCAGCGCGAGCTCGGGCCGTGGCGCTCCCACCTGTCGCGCCGCAGCCCGGTGGCCGGCCACGACTGCACGCCGCAGGACAGCGGGGGTGGTGGCGGCGCCGGCAGCCAGCCATGACGCGAGGAAACCGGCGTCGAATGCGTCGCCGGCCCCGGTCGTGTCCGCCACGACGAAGGGGCGCGTGGCCACCTCGAGCCGGACGCCGGGCGCCGTCGCTCCGCCGGGGCCGCGGGCGAGGACCGTCGCACCGGCCGCCCCGCGCTTGACGATCGCGACCGGCGCGAACCCGAGGAGGCGCGACGGATCGTGCTCGCCGAGGAACGCGGCCGCCTCGTGCTGGTTCGTGAAGAGCAGGTCGGGCGCGACCCCGCGGACCACAGCCTGCGCCGCGGCGCGACCGCCGGCAAGAAGCGGTCCGGCCGAGGCGAGATCCACGCTGACGCGCGTGCCGGCCGCACGCGCGAAGGCGATGGCCGCGCGCCCGGCCTCACCCAGCGGAGCGCCCATGAGCGAGTAGGCCGGCAGGTGGAGCGCGGCCACGCCGCGGAACCAGCGCGCCTCGAGGTCCGCGGGATGCAGGAGATCGGCGGCGCCGCGCTCCGCCACGAACGACCGCTCGCCGGTGGCGGGGTTCACCAGCATCCCGATCCTGGCCGTCCGCGCGCCCGCGGGTCGCGCCGCCCTGACATGGACGCCGTCCGCCCGGAGCGCGGCCACGAGCGCGCGCCCGGCGCCGTCGCGCCCGACCGCACAGATCAGCGATGCCCGCGCGCCGAGCCGGGCCAGCCAGCGAGCGGTGTTCGCGGCGGAGCCGCCCTGGTGCAGCCGGACCGCGCCCGGGACGTCCGTCCCCCGCTGGAGCGGACGCGCCGGCGCCAGCACCACGTCGAGCGCAAGGTCACCCAGGACCAGGACGGAGACGGATCGCGGGCGAGACGACAGCAACGGCATCGAGCCCGAGGATACGCCGCGGCCGATGCCGGGGCCGCGCCTACAATTGGAGCATCCATCCGCGCCCCGCCTCGCCGCCCAGGAGCCCGCCCGAATGACTCTCAACTCCGAACAGCTCGACCGACTGTCGGTCGACACGATCCGGACGCTCGCGATCGACGGCGTCCAGCAAGCGAACTCCGGCCATCCGGGCGCCCCGATGGGGATGGCCCCGATGGCCTACGCGCTGTGGACGCGCTTCCTCCGTCACGCGCCGACGCATCCCGACTGGCCCAATCGCGACCGCTTCGTGCTGTCCGCCGGACATGCTTCGATGCTTCTCTACGCGCTCCTTCACCTGACCGGCTACGACGTCACGCTCCAGGATCTCGAGCATTTTCGCCAGTGGGCCTCGCGGACGCCGGGCCACCCGGAATACGGCATGACCGCGGGCGTGGAAGCCACAACGGGCCCCCTGGGCCAGGGCATTGCAAACGCCGTGGGGATGGCCATCGCGGAGCGGCGCCTGGCAGCGGAGTTCAACCGCCCTGGCCACACCGTGATCGACCACTGGACCTACGCCATCTGTTCGGACGGCGACCTCCAGGAGGGGATCGCGTCGGAGGCGGCCTCGCTGGCGGGCCACCTGCGGCTGGGCAAGCTCGTCCTCTTCTACGACGACAACCATGTCCAGCTGGACGGGCCCACCTCGATGGCGTTCTCGGAGGACGTCCTCGAACGGTTCGACGCCTACCAGTGGCACACTCAGCAAGTGGAGGACGGGAACGACCTCTCCGCGATCGACGCGGCCATTCGCGCCGCGCGCGCCGACGGGCGCCCATCGATCATCGCGGTCCGGACCCACATCGGGTTCGGGTCGCCGCACAAGCAGGACACCCAGAAGGCCCACGGCGCAGCCCTTGGCCCCGACGAGGTTCGCCTCACGAAAGAGGCGTACGGCTGGGACCCCGACCGGACGTTCTACGTGCCGGATGACGCCGAGGGCCTCTTCAGCCGCGCGATCCCGTACGGCGAGCACCTGGTCAACGACTGGGAGGATCGCATGCGGCGGTACGCCGTGGCCTTCCCGGCCCAGGCATCGGAGCTCCGGCGACGGCTCGCGGGCGAGCTGCCCGAAGGCTGGGACGCAGAGCTCCCCGCCTATGCGGTCGGCGAGGACTTCGCGACCCGGCAGGTGAGCCAGGCCGCGATCCAGGCCCTCGCGGCCGGCCTCCCGGAGCTGTTCGGCGGCTCCGCGGACCTCTCCGAGTCGAACCTGACGGACATCGACGGCGGCCTCGACTTCTCCGCCGAGGAGGCCGGCCGGAATCTCCGCTTCGGCGTCCGCGAGCACGGAATGGGCGGGATCGTCAACGGGATCGCCTACCACGGCGGCTTCCTGCCGTACGGCGCCACGTTCCTCAACTTCAGCGACTACATGCGCGGCTCGGTGCGCATCGCGGCCCTGGCCGGGCTTCACGTCGTCTACGTGTGGACGCACGACTCGGTGGGCCTGGGCGAGGACGGCCCGACGCACCAGCCGGTGGAGCACTACGCGGCCCTGCGGGCGATCCCGAACCTCTGGTTCGTCCGGCCGGGCGACGCGAACGAGGCCGCGGCCGCCTGGGCACTGGCCGTCGAGCGCACGGGCGGCCCGACCGCCCTCGCCCTCACGCGGCAGAAGCTGCCGACCTTCGCGGCCACGGCCGCGCTGGCCCGCGACGGGGTCCGCCGCGGCGGCTACGTCCTGCGCGCGGCGTCCTCCGAGGCCGCGGGCGGGATGCCGGCCCTGATCCTCATCGCGACCGGCTCCGAGCTCCAGCTCGCCATGGGCGCCGCGGACGCGCTCGAGGAGGACGGCATCGCGACGCGCGTCGTCTCGCTGCCGTGCTGGGAGGCGTTCGAGGCCCAGGATCCCGCCTACCGCGAGGCGGTCCTGCCCGCGGCGGTCCGGAAGCGCGTCAGCGTGGAGATCGGGGTCTCGCTCGGCTGGGAGCGCTGGACAGGTGACGAAGGCGCGATCGTCGCGCTCGACCACTTTGGGGCGTCGGCGCCCGGCGCCACGATCCTCGAGCAGCTCGGCTTCACGATCGAGCGGGTCGCCGCGGTCGGCAGGGGCGTGGTTCGAGACGGGCTGCGCGGCCGCGTCCCGACGCTCGTCCCCTCGCCGCACCCGGGAGCGCGTGCCTGATGCGGGTCGCGTTTGCGGCGGATCACGGCGGGGTCGAGCTGCGCGACGAGCTGCTTCGTCGGCTGGCCGACACCGGGCACGAGCTGGTCGATCTCGGCGGCGATGGAGCTGACCCGGCGGACGACTACCCGGACTTCGCGAGGCGGCTCGCCCACGCGATCCGGGATGGCGAGGCCGACCGCGGGATCCTCGTCTGCGGCTCGGGGATCGGCGCGTCCGTCGCTGCGAACAAGGTCCGCGGCGTTCGCGCGGCCGTCGCTCACGACACGTACTCGGCGCACCAGGGCGTCGAGCACGATGACCTCAACGTGCTCTGCCTCGGCGGCCGGGTCATCGGCGTGGAGCCGGCCGTCGAATGCGCCCGCGCGTTCCTCGCGGCGAAGTTCTCCGGCGCGGAGCGCCACGCGCGGCGGGTCGCAAAGGTGCTCGCGATCGAAGCAGAGGAATTCGGCGCGGGCTGACCGGATGGCGAGCGCGCCCCGGCTACACTGAACCGATCAGGAGGCAGCCGATGGCAGACACGCTCCCGACGTTCGCCCCGGACGCGCTCGATGCGCGGATCCACGACCCCGCGCTCGCCCAGGCGATCGAGGCCGCGCTGCGTCGCGCGGACGACGAGCACTGGGTCGGGCGCCTGCACGACCGTGACGGCACGCTCTGGTCAGGGGACCAGGAGGTCCAGGCGAAGATCGGGAACCGCCTCGGCTGGCTCGACGCGCCGCGCGATTTCGGAGAGCAGGTCCCGGCCCTGGAGGCGTTCGGGGAGGGCATCCGCGGGGCCGGCTTCACGGCCGCGCTCGTTGCCGGGATGGGCGGCAGCAGCCTCGCTCCGGACGTGCTGGCCGACGCCTTCCGCGACATCGCCGACTGGCTGGCCGTCCGCGTCCTGGACTCCACCGATCCCGCGGCCGTCCAGGCGGCGTGGGACGGCCTGGACCCGCTTGCGACGCTGGTGATCGTCGCCACGAAGTCCGGCACGACCACGGAGAGCCTCGCCTTCCAGGCGGATGCGTGGGCCCGGATCCATGTCGCCCTGCGCGCCGCCGGGGAGCGCCGGGAGTCCCCCGCCGACCTGATGGTCGCCATCACCGACCCTGGCCGAAGCCTGGAGGCGATCCCCCACCACGACGGCCTCCGCGAGGTGTTCCTGAACCCGGAGGACGTCGGGGGGCGGTACTCCGCCCTCACGTACGTCGGACTCGTGCCTGCTTCGCTGCTTGGAATCGACCTCGACTCGTTCCTTGCGTCGGCTCTCGCCATGCTGGCCCGCACGCACGTGACGCAGGCCGCCGCGAACCCGGGCGCGGCGCTCGGTGTCACGCTCGGCGTCCTCGCCCGCGCAGGCCGCGACAAGCTGACGATCGTCGCTGACCCCGCCGTGGCCCGCTTCGGCGCCTGGCTGGAACAGCTCATCGCGGAGAGCACCGGCAAGCTCGGCGTCGGGATCGTCCCGATCGCCGGCGAGCCGCTGGGAAACGCGGCCTCGTACGGACCGGACCGGGTGTTCGTCCGGCTGGCGCTCGAGGGTGCGACGCCCCCGGCCCCGACGCCCGACGGCGCCTCGGCCGACGAGCTGCTCGACGCCCTCGCCGCGGCCGGCCACCCCGTCCTGCGCATCGGCCTCACGGACCCCATCGACCTTGCCGCCGAGTTCATCCGCTGGGAGGTCGCGACCGCCATCGCCGGCGTGGTCCTGGAGATCAACCCGTTCGACGAGCCGAACGTCACCGAGTCGAAGGAGAACACGAAACGCGTGCTCGCGGACCTCGAGCGGACCGGCGCCTTCCCGGCCCCGGCGGTCCTCGCGCAGGCCGCCGGCCTCATCCTGATCGGCGATGCGAACCTCCGCCTGAGCAAGGGGGACGGCACGCTGGCCGGCGAGCTGCGGCGTCACCTTGCCCGGGCGCGCCCGAACGCCTACCTCGCGCTCCAGGCCTTCGTCGCACCGAGCCCCGCGCGGGCCGACGCGCTTGATCGCATGCGCGGGCTGCTCCGGGACGCAACCGGCCGGGCAACCACCAGCGGCTTCGGCCCGCGGTACCTCCACTCCACGGGCCAGCTCCACAAGGGCGGCGCGCCCATCGGCTGGTTCCTCCAGCTCACCGCGGACCACCCCGCCGACGTCGAGATCCCGGGCCACCCGTTCAGCTTCGGGCAGCTCGTGGACGCCCAGGCCCTCGGCGACTTCGAGGCGCTCGAGGCGCACGACCTGCCGGTCCTCCGGGTCCACCTGGGCGCGGACGTCGATGCGGGCCTCGCGGCGCTCGAACGCACGCTCCGCGAGGCACTCGCGTAAGCGCGCCGCGACCGTCAGCCA
>JADGQG010000061.1 GCA_017882025.1 Chloroflexota bacterium | reverse complement strand
GAGAGAAACCAGCTCAGCCGATCAGGACCGCCCAGTGCTCGCTCCGAAACGCGTCGCCGCGTTTCCACGCTCGTGGCTCCCCCGTCTACCGCCTCGGGCCGCTCGGCGGGCGATCTCGACCTGATCTTCTTCGCCGAGGCGCAGGCGGGCGTCGGCGACTGACCGTCAGCCGGCCGCGCCGGGCGCCCGGAATCCCGCCGGAAAGAGCGAGGCCCAGGCCGGCCCGCCGGGCGCTTCGATCAGCTCTACGAGGACGCCGTGGCAGCTCCGCGGGTGGAGAAAGGCGACGGGCCCCTCGGCGCCGGCGCGCGGCGCCGTATCGATGAGCTCCACGCCGTCGACTGCCAACCGGGTCAGGGTCGCGGAGATGTCCGCGACCTCGAAGCAGACATGGTGGAAGCCCTCACCGCGGGTCGTGAGGAAGCGGGCGACGCCGGTCGTGGTGTCGGTCGGCTCGACCAGCTCGATCCTGACCTCCCCGACGGGGAGGAAGGCGATGTTGACGCGATCCATCGGGATGGGGACCACCGGTCCGGGCGCGAGCCCCAGGATGTCCCGGTAGAAGCCCAGCGCCGCGTTCATCTCGCGGACGACGACCGCGACGTGGTGAATACGGCCGACGTGGTGGATGGTCGACAGGAGGCCGCCGAGCGGCTCGGACATCGGGGGTTCCTCCGGATCGTGTGCCGCCGGCCCCGGAAGGGACCCGCGACCGATGACGCTGCCCGCTTCGTCCCTACTCACCATCACACGGTCACCAGCTCGCGATGTTCGCCCCAGGCTGCGCGGAGCCGGTCCGAGATTTCGCCAACCGTCGCGTATGCGCTGACCGCCTCGATCAACGCGGGCATCAGGTTTTCGTCGCCCCGGGCGCAGTCCTCGACCCGCTGAAGGGCCGCCTCCCACGCCGCCGGGTCCCGCTCCGCGCGGACGCGTCGCACCCCGTCGACCTGGCGACGCTCGCCGTCCGGGTCGATCCGCTGGAGCGCCGCTGTCCGGTGGCCCTCGTCCCGGAAGCGGTTCACGCCGACCACGACCTGGCTTCCGTCCTCGATCGCACGCTGGACCTGGTACGAGGATTCCTGGATCTGGCGCTGCTGGAAGCCGCCTTCGATGGCCGCGAGCGTTCCACCCAGCGCGTCGATCTCGTCGAGGAGCTCCCGGGCCGCCGCCTCCAGCTGGTCCGTCAGCGTCTCGACGTAGTAGCTTCCGGCCAGCGGATCGGGTGTCTCGGAGACCCCGGCCTCGTGGGCGAGGATCTGCTGGGTCCGGAGGGCCAGCCGTGCCGCCTCGGCGGTCGGCAGCGCGAGCGCCTCGTCGCGGGAGTTCGTGTGAAGGCTCTGCGCCCCGCCCAGGACCGCCGCCAGCGCCTGGACCGTGGTTCGAACCACGTTGTTGTCGATCGACTGCGCCGTCAACGAGCTCCCGGCCGTCTGGACGTGGAAGCGGCACATCATCGAGCGTGGATCGCGGGCGCCGAACCGGTCGCGCATGAGGCGCGCCCAGATCCGGCGAGCGGCGCGGAACTTGGCGACCTCCTCGAAGAGCTCGCTCCACGCGGCGAAGAAGAAGCTGAGCCGGCCCGCGAACGCGTCGACGCCCAGCCCACGGGCCACCGCCGCCTCCACGTAGGCGATCGCGTCGGCCATCGTGAAGGCCAGCTCCTGGGCCGCCGTCGCGCCGGCCTCGCGCATGTGGTACCCGGAGATGCTGATCGTGTTCCAGCGCGGCAGCTCGCGGGCGGAGAACTCGAAGATGTCGGTCACCAGGCGCATCGAGGGGCGCGGCGGGAAGATGTAAGTCCCCCGCGCGATGTACTCCTTGAGGATGTCGTTCTGGGTGGTCCCGGCCACCCGGCCGCGGGACACCCCCTGCTTCTCGGCCGCCGCAACGTAGAGCGCCAGGAGAATCGCCGCAGTCGCATTGATCGTCATCGAGGTGCTCACGTCGCCGAGCGGGATCCCGGCGAACAGCGCCTCCATGTCGGCGAGCGAGCAGACCGGGACGCCGACCCGGCCGACCTCCCCTTCCGCCCGTGGCGCGTCGCTGTCGTAGCCCATCTGGGTCGGCAGGTCGAACGCCACGGAGAGGCCGGTCTGGCCCTGGGCCAGCAGGTAGCGGAACCGCTCGTTCGTTTCTGCCGCGGTGGCGAAGCCGGCGTACTGGCGCATCGTCCAGAAGCGGCCGCGATACATGGTGGGATGGACGCCCCGCGTGAACGGGTACTCGCCAGGCCGCCCCAGGTCGCGGTCCTCGTCCAGACCGGCGATGTCCGCCGGGGTGTAGAGATCCGCGATCTCGATCCCCGACGAGGTCTCGAATTGGGCTCGACGTTGCGGCGTCGAGCCGATCGCCTTCGCTCGGGCGGTGGCGCGCCACCGGTCGCGACCGAGATCGGGCTGCGACGCAGGGGTCGCGGCGGGGTCGTTCGACATGGATGCTCCGCTCAATGGATCACGATCAGGAGATCGCCGACCTCGATCGTATCGCCAACGGCAACCCCGACGCGCTCCACGGAGCCCTCGCGGGGCGCCCGAAGCTCGTTCTGCATCTTCATCGCCTCGACGACGAGGACCTGCTGGCCGGCCTCGACGCTGTCACCCGTGGCCACCGAGACGGCCACGACGCGACCCGGGATGATCGCCCGGACCTCGACTGGCCCACCCAGCGACGCCGTACCGGCACCGCGGCGCGCCCGCTCGCGGAAGACGGCGCGGCGCTCGAACTCCAGCTCCACCTCGATCCGCCACCCGTCCACGACCACCTCGCGGAGGCGCGTCCCGTGGGCGCGGTCGATACGAACCGGGCCCAGCAGGAGATTGGTCCGAACGGCCGGTCCCGTGGAGCCGGCGTCAGCCGGCTCGATGAGGCGGGCACGGATGTCGCCGAACCGCTCGAGGATGACCGCCGTCGCGACGCCGTCGATGAGCGGGAGATCGGGACTCGCGACCCCATCCTGGGGCAATCGGATCGCCGGATCGGGCGCCGGCGACAGCGTGATCGCCGGGTCACCCTCGAGTCTCGAAGACGCGGCGACCCCGACCCGGACGGCACGCGGGTCGATCGGGCCGTCGGGCACGGCCGGCTCGCCGGCATCGCGCGTCGGCCCGGCGATCATCGTCGGAGGGGTGAGCCGACGTTCCTTGCTCATGCCGGCCACCGGTCCGTGGCGAGCTCGCGGCCAGCGGTTCGCCAGGCGGGGACGCTCCCGTCCCGGTCCGCACGATCCGCCACGTGGTGGGGGCCGTCCGACCCGTCCGGCCCGGCCGACGAGGGACTGCCACCCTGTTCGCCCGCTGCCGCCTCCCCGAGCTCCGCGAGGCCAGCGGCCAGCGACGCAACGCGGACGGCCTTCGCGCGGGACGCCGGGCCGTCCCAGTGCGCATCGACCCATGTCGTGGAGAGCCCGGTCGCGTCGAGGAAACCGGGCTGTGCGAGCATCGCCCGATGGAACGGCAGGGTGGTCTGGATGCCGCCGATCTCCGTCTCGTCGAGCGCGCGGCGGAGGCGTCCAATTGCTGCCGGCCGGTCTGCGGCGTGGACGATGAGCTTGCAGATGAGCGGGTCGTACTCCGCGGGGATTCGGTCGCCCGCTTCGACGGCCGTGTCGACCCGAACGCCGGGCCCGGCCGGCATCACCCAGCGGGTGATCCGACCAGGCGTCGGCGCGAAGACGCGGGCCGGATCCTCTGCAGAGATCCGGAGCTCGATCGCGTGGCTCGTCGGGCGAGCCGCGCGCTCTGCCGCCGCGAGAGCACGCGCCGAAAGCGACGCTCCGGCGGCAAGACGGAACTGCTCCTGAACGATGTCGACGCCCGCCACCAGCTCCGTCACGGGGTGCTCCACCTGGAGCCGCGTGTTCACCTCGAGGAACCAGAAGCGGCCGTCCCGGTCGTACAGAAACTCGGCGGTCGCCGCGTTCTCCAGCCCGGCCGCGATGCCCAGGCGAACGGCCATCGCGTGGAGTCGGCGCCGCTCGGTCTCCGTCAGGCCCGGTGCAGGCGCTTCCTCGATGAGCTTCTGGTGGCGACGCTGCGTCGAGCAGTCCCGCTCGCCAAGCGCCACCACCTGCCCGGTTGCGTCGCCGAGGAGCTGGACCTCGATGTGGCGCGCGGGCATGATCTCGCGCTCCAGGTAGACGGAGCCGTCGCCGAAAGCGGCGGCAGCCTCGCGCGAGCCGGCGATCAGCGCCGCGGGCAGATCATTCGCCGCCATGACGCGCCGCATCCCTCGACCGCCGCCGCCGGCCGCCGCCTTGACGAGGAGCGGGAAACCGACGGCCTCCGCGGCGAGGAGCACCGCCTCCAGCTGATCCGGGCGGTCGACGGGAGCTGGCTCGAGCGTCCCGGGGACGTGCGGGACGTCGGCAGCGCGTGCCGTCCGTCTGGCCGCGAGCTTGTCACCAAGCGCCGCGATCGTGGCCGCTGACGGGCCCACGAAGACGAGCCCCGCGTCCTCGACGGCCCGCGCGAACCCCGCCTGTTCGGACAGGAAGCCGTACCCGGGATGAACTGCCTGGGCGCCGGATTCCAGGGCTGCCGAGACCACCGCGTCCACCCGCAGGTAGCTCTCCGCGGGCGCCGCCGATCCCAGTCGGACCGCCGCATCCGCCGCCCGGACGTGGGCGGCGGTCGCGTCCGCGTCGGAGTAGACAGCGACCGCCTGCATCCCCATCTCGTGGGCGGCCCGGATGATGCGGAGGGCGATCTCGCCGCGGTTCGCGACGAGGATCCGATTGAACGGCGGGGTCACTTCCTGCCTCGTCGCGGCCCGCCAGCCGGCGTCGTGCCTGCACGTCTTTGCGCAAAGACGCGCCGGTGATCCCAGGCGCCCTCGTCTCCCCCACTTCTCACAGCGGGATGTTGCCGTGCTTCTTGCGGGGGTTCGTGTCGCGCTTGTCGGCCAGCATCTCCAGGGCGCGGATCAGCCTTGGACGCGTGTCAGACGGGGCGATGACATCGTCGATGTAGCCGCGGGCGGCCGCGACGTACGGGTTGTTGAACTCCGTCTCGTACTCGGCCACCAGGCGACGCTGCTCCGCGGGCGGATCGGTGGAGGCCGCGATCTCGGCCTTGAAGATGATATTGACTGCCCCAGCGGCTCCCATGACCGCGATCTCCGCGGTTGGCCATGCGAAGTTCATGTCGCCGCGGATGTGCTTGCTGCTCATGACGTCGTACGCGCCCCCGTAGGCCTTCCGCGTGATCACCGTCAACTTCGGGACGGTCGCCTCGCAGTAGGCGTAGAGCAGTTTTGCGCCGTGCTTGATGATGCCGCCGTGTTCCTGGCCCACGCCGGGAAGGAAGCCAGGTACGTCGACGAACGTGACGAGCGGGACGTTGAAGCAGTCGCAGGTCCGCACGAAGCGCGCAGCTTTGATCGACGCGTCGATATCAAGCGCGCCAGCGAGAACGGCGGGCTGCTGCGCGACGATGCCGACGCTTCGTCCCCCCAGGCCGGCGAAGCCAACCAGGATGTTCGGCGCCCAGCCCGGCTGGATCTCGAAAAAGTCGGCATCGTCCACCACGTGCCGGATCACGTCGTGCATGGTGTACGGCTTCTGCGAATCGTCCGGCACGACGTGGTCCAGCTCCGAATCTCGCCGATCCACCGGGTCGTGCGACGAGATCCGGGGAGGCTCGCCCAGGTTGTTCTGCGGAAGGTGCGCAAGGAGGCGCCGGACATGGTCCATGGCGGTCGCCTCGTCCGCCGCGGCCAGATGGGCAACCCCGGAGATCGTCGTGTGTGTCGCGGCGCCCCCGAGGTACTCCGAATCGACCTCCTCATGGGTCACGGTCTTCACGACGTTCGGCCCGGTCACGAACATGTAGCTCGTGCCTTCGACCATGATCGTGAAGTCGGTCATCGCCGGCGAGTAGACGGCGCCGCCCGCGCACGGCCCCATGATCACGCTGACCTGCGGCACGACACCCGAGGCGAGGACGTTGCGCAAGAAGATCTCGGCATAGCCGCCGAGCGAGGCGACGCCTTCCTGGATCCGCGCACCACCCGAATCGTTCAGCCCAACGATCGGGGCGCCAACCTTCATCGCGAGATCCATGATCTTGCAGATCTTCTCGGCATAGGCTTCCGAGAGCGAGCCGCCGAACACCGTGAAGTCCTGGCTGAAGACGAAGACGAGGCGCCCGCCGATGGTGCCGTGCCCGGTGACCACGCCGTCGCCGAGGACGTGCTGGCGATCCAGCCCGAACTCCGTCGCCCGGTGCGTCACGAACGCATCCAGCTCGACAAACGACCCCGGGTCCAGCAACAGGTCCAGGCGCTCCCTCGCGGTCAGCTTCCCGAACGTATGCTGTCGCTCGATCCGGACGGGTCCACCGCCGATGAGCGCCTCGCTTCGCATTCGCTGGAGCTGCTCGAGCCGTTCGTCGCTCGTGGGCACGTCGACCTCCTCGCGGCGCCTCGACTTCGCGCCATGGGGCGCGCTGGGCCGACATCATACGCAGCGAGACGCAATCAGGAGCGAATGACAGGCTGTTATCCACACAATGGTGAATATCTCGGCGGAAGTGTGGACAACGCGCGCTCGCGGACCGGCGATGGTGGGGTAGCATTCATCGTCCGCGCCACGCCACGAGATACGCGGCCGGCTGACACGGAGAGGTGATTCCCTGGTGGCACAGGTCATCGCGATCGCGAACCAGAAGGGCGGCGTCGGCAAGACGACCACTGCGATCAACCTGGCGGGCGCGCTGGCCGAGCTGGGTTATCGAATCCTCGCCGTGGACATGGATCCCCAGGCCAACCTGACAGTCGGCCTCGGGATCAACCTGGGCCAGGTCGAGCGGTCCATCGCCCACATCCTCGACGACGGGGACTCGAACCTCGAGAGCGTCATCCTGACGAGCGAGACGGAGCGGATCGACGTTGTCCCGTCGACGCTCGAGCTCGCATCCACGGAAGTCGAGCTCTTTTCCGCGATCGGCCGCGAGTACGCGCTCCGGGAGGCACTCAACCACGGCGTCCGAGAGCGCTACGACTACGTCCTTATCGACTGCCCGCCGACTCTTGGCCTGTTGACCATCAACGGCCTTGTCGCGGCGGGCAGCGTGATCATCCCGGTGCAGACGCAGTACTACGCGCTGAAGGGCCTGACGGCGCTGGTGAAGGTCATCAACACGATCCGGACGAAGCTGAACCGCGATCTTCGAATTCTCGGCCTGCTCCCCACGTTCTACGACGGGCGCACCATCCTCGGACGCGAGATGCTCGACGAACTGCGAGAGCTCGGCGAGCATCACGTCTTTCACACCATCATCCGACACACCGTGAAGCTCGGCGAGGCGCCGCTCACTGGTCGCCCGATCACCGCCTACGCGGGCAGCTCCGAGGCCGCCCGGGCATTCCGAGAGCTCGCGAAGGAGGTCGTCGAACTTGGCCAGGCCTGACTTCCGCGCGTACGCGGCGCAGCGACTCTCCGAGGAGCGCGAGCTCTCGCCGTCCATTGTCAGTCTCCTCTCCGCCGAGGGTGGCCGGACGACGGGCATTCGCAATGTCCCGATCGACCGGATCGAGGCCAACCCGGAGAACCCGCGCCTCGTCTTCGAGGAGTCTGCCCTCGAGGAGCTTGCCGCTTCGATCCGCGAGCACGGCGTGCTCCAGCCGGTCCTCGTCCGGCCGCATGGGTTGAACCAGTTCCAGCTCGTTGCCGGCGAGCGTCGCTGGCGGGCGGCGCGGATGGCCGGGCTCGCCGCGATCCCGGCCATCGTCGAAGAGCTCGACGACGACCTCGCGCTCGAGATCGCGATCATCGAGAACCTGCAGCGCGAGGATCTCTCGCCGCTGGAGGAAGCCTCGATGTACGACCGGATGATCAAGGACCACGGCTACAGCGTCCGCAAGCTTGCCCAGAAGCTCGGTAAGGACAAAGGGTACCTGGAGAACCGGCTTCGGCTCGCGGACGCGCCCGAGGAGATCCGGGACCTGGTGTCTGTGCGCAAAGACACCCTCTCGCACGCCTACGAGCTGATGAAGATCGAGGATCCGAAGAAGCGCCGGCGCCTGGCCGGCCAGGTTGCCCGCGGGGAGCTGTCGCTCGTCAAGCTGCGCGAGAAGATCGAGGGCCGGCCCGCGCGGGCGGTGGCGATGGACGATGGGCAGGGACGCGCCAGCGCCGGCGAGGTGGACGTGCATGACCCCGCCGAAGTTCCTGCGGCCCCGACGGGTGACGACGCCCTCATCGTCGCGAAGGCCCAGCTCCACGACGCCCTCGCCGGCCTCATCGCCGTGCTCCAGAGCCAGGAGTTCACCGCGGCCGCCTCGCCGGTCGATCGCCAGAACCTGGCCAAGTACCTGACGATCTCGAAGCTCACGCTCGAGAACGTGATCACTGTTGTCCGCGGACCCGGGGTGCGCGACTGACGACCGGGCGTTCCAGGCCGCGGCCGGGGATCCGCGCCGCGGCCGGGAACCGCTCCCCCACCCCGCCACGCGAAGAAGCCGGCGCCCTGCGCCGGCTTATTGTTTGAGTCGGGTCGACGGCAGGGGGCGTGTCCCGGCGGTCGAGCGGCGCGGGTCAGTTCGCGGGGTGCGTCTCGCCGGACTTGCCGTGCGTCGTCGCGTGCGTCGTGCCGTGGCCGTTGTTCTGCATCGCGATCGAGCGGACGTAGGCGCCGTGATTGGCGAACCCGGCCGGGGTCACGGCCTTTGCCGCCACGGAGACCAGCGCTCCATGGTTGTCGGGGTGCGCGGCGTCCGCCGCTTTCGTCGTGGCGAGATCGGGCGACTTGCCGGGGTCCGGCGTCTCGGTGGCCTCCCGCGCGTTCGTCTCGTCGGGTACCGCAGCCGCTTCCGAGCTCTCGGCACGTGCCGGGACGCTCAGCGTTGAAGCGCCGGCGGCCCGGGCGAGCCCAGCCTTGGCGGCGTCCGCAGGCCCCGCCCCGGCGGCCGCGAACACGGCGGTGGCGGACAGGGCGACAGCGGCGAGGGCCGCCAGGATGCTCCTGGTTCGATGCATAGGTCATGCTCTCCGGGTGCGGGCGGCTATTCGCCGCGTACCAGGGGTAACGACGGCGTGACACCTTCCGTTGGGGCCGAGTCCCGGACCTCCGTGTCTTGGCGGGCGGGTACCTTCGTCAGGCCCGGTCACAGGAGGCGGGCCGCGGCGAGCGAGGCCACCCAGCCCGTCGCGAGGATCCCGAGCCCGATCGCCTGGACCTCCCATGCACGCTGGAGTTGGCCGAGAACCCCCATCCCGACACCCGCCGCCAGCGTCGCGGCGCCGGCACAGGTCAACCAGGTCCCGGGGATCGACCCGGCCAGCACGACCGCGGAGGTCGTCGCGATGCCGCCCACGACGAAGCTCAACAGCGCACCCAGCCGGATCGCTCGGGCGCGGCCAAGCGTCCTTGCGACAGTCGCCGTCCGGCTCGCTGCGTCGCGCTCCGCGTCGGCCAGCGAATTCGCGATCGCGAGGGCCGTGCCGGCGAGCACGCCCAGGCCGGCGAGCACGAGGATCGGCACCGGCAGGTCCCCGGTCGCACCCACCCAGGCAAAGACCGGTAAGAGGGGGATGCCCATCGCATACGGGAGCCATGACCAGGGCGAAGCCTTGAGTTGAAGGTCATACACGAGCCCGACGCCGTAGCCCGTCAGGGCGACGAGCGCGGCAGCCGGGCCGCCCAGCGCGGCGAGGACCAGCCCCGCCGTCCCCGCCACAACCGCGACCCGGAGGGCCACTCGGACCGGGAGGCGGCCGTCCACCAGGGGCTTGGATCGGCCGGCAACCGCGTCTGCCGGCGCGTCGAGGACGTCGTTGAAGGCCCCGATCGAGAACTGGATGGCGAGCATCGCCATCCCCAGGAGTGCGGCTCGGCCAGGCGTCGCACCAGCGACGAGCGCAAGCGCGAACGTGACGGCGGCGTCGAGCGCAGACGGGAAGGGATGGACAAGCCGGACCAGCCCGGAGAGCATTCG
>JADGQG010000204.1 GCA_017882025.1 Chloroflexota bacterium | reverse complement strand
CCGAAACCCACGCCGAAACCCACGCCGAAACCCACGCCGAAACCCACGCCGAAACCCACGCCGAAACCCACGCCGAAACCCACGCCGAAACCCACGCCGCCGCCTTCCGGCGGCGGGAGCTCGACCGGCGGCGGCTCGTGGGCGTCCGTGGAGCGGTACTACCTCGGGCTGCTCAACTGCACCCGCGGCGGCGGGATCGTGACCTCGTCAGGCGCGTGCTCGAGCCCCGGCGGAAGCGGTCTCGCCCCGCTCGTGCTCGACAGCGGGATCAGCGACAAGGTGTCCCGCCCGTACGCGAAGCTTCTGGCGACCACGGGCGTCTGCAGCCACTTCGACGGCGGCACGCCGGGCGATCGGCTTCGCCGCGCGGGCTATACGAGCTATCGCTGGGGGGAGAACCTCGGCTGCCGATCGGCCTCCAGCGCCACGGCGTCGGTGCTTGGCACGCACCTCTATTTCCAGTCGGAGCGGTCCTGGAGCCCTGCCGGCGGTCACTGGGTCAACATGATGAACCCGACGTACACCCGGGTCGGGATCGGCGTCTGGGTCGCTTCGGGACGGGTCCGGCTCGTCATCGACTTCTACCGTCCGTGATCCACGACGCCGTCCTGCACCTTCAGAACGAGCAGCCGCTTCTCGTCGACATCTTCGAGATGCCGTTGCCATCTGACATCGTGCTCGTCTGCACGAACCTCCGGACGATGAGCAAGACGCGGCCGACCTTCGCGGACCGCGTGGGGTCCACGTTCATCTTTCCGTACTCCCACATCCGGTTCGTGGAGTTGCCCACGGGAGCGACCGCGACGGAGCCGTTGGAACCCGTGCTGGCGATCCAGCTCGCGGAGGCGGAGCCGGATCTCGAGCTCGACGACGACTTCCTGCGCCGCGTCCGGGACCTCTGACGCGCCCTCGCGGAAGGCCGGTCGCGGACAGCCGATCGGTCCGGTCCGCGCTTTCCGCCCGATCGCCGTGCGATCGGGCGATGAGAGGCCAGTGCTAGACTCGCTCGCCATGACCGCAAATCTCGTGATCGTCGAGTCGCCCGCGAAGGCCAAGACGATCGAACGCTACCTCGGGTCCGGCTATACCGTGCTCGCCTCGTACGGCCACGTCCGCGACCTGCCGGAGAACCCCGGCAAGGGCCAGCTGGGGGTGGACGTCGATGGCGACTTCGCGCCCGACTACGAGATCCCGGCCGACCGGCGCCGACAGGTCTCGGCGATCGAGAAGGCGGGACGCGCGGCGGACCGCATCTTCCTCGCGACGGACCTCGACCGTGAAGGCGAGGCGATCGCCTGGCACGTCGCGGAAGCCGCGCACCTGCCCCGGGAACGGACGAGCCGCGTGACGTTCAGCGAGATCACGGAACCCGCCATCCGGGCGGCGTTCGCGGCGCCCCGGGCGATCAACGAGGACCTCGTGAACGCCCAGCAGACGCGCCGGATCGTTGACCGCCTGGTCGGCTACACGCTGAGCCCGCTCATCTCGCGGAAGGTCCGGTCGGGCCTCTCCGCGGGCCGTGTCCAGTCGGTTGCCGTTCGCCTGGTGGTCGAGCGCGAGCGGGAGATCCGGGCGTTCGTGGCCCGCGAGTACTGGACGATCGTGGCAACGCTCCTGGCGCCGGACGGCACGCCCTTCACGGCTGAGCTCGTGCGGATCGGCGGTCACAAGCCCGTGATCGGGGATGCGGAGACCGCGCGCCGCCACGCGGAGGCGCTCCGCGCCAGCCGGCCCACCGTCCGTGGCGTGACCGTCAAGACGTCGAAGCGGAGCCCCGCACCGCCGTTCACGACATCGACCCTCCAGCAGGAGGCGAGCCGAAAGCTCGGCTTCAGCCCGAAGCGGACGATGTCGGTCGCCCAGCGCCTGTACGAGGGCGTCGCGACGCCGGATGGGCAGGTCGGGCTCATCACCTACATGCGGACGGACTCGGTGGTGCTCTCCGACCAGGCGCTCGCCGAGGCGCGCGCGGTGATCGACGCGCGGTACGGCCCGGCGTACGTGGTTGCGAAGGGTCGCCGCTACCGGACCACGTCCCGGAATGCGCAGGAGGCCCACGAGGCGATCCGGCCGACGTCGCTCGCGCGTGAGCCGGAGGCGTTGGCTGCATCGCTCGGGCGCGACGAGGCGCGGCTCTACCGGCTGATCTGGCAGCGCACCCTCGCGAGCCAGATGACCGAGAAGCGGCTCGAGACGACGACGGTCGACCTGGCGGACGCCGGGTACGACCTCCGCGCGTCGGCGACCCGGACCCTCTTCGACGGCTTCAGCCGGGTCTACACCGAGGGCCGCGACGAGGGCGAGGAGGAGGGCGAGCGAACGCTCCCGCCGCTCGCCGAGGGCAACGCCACGACGGTCGCGGACGTTGTACCCACCCAGCATTTCACCGAGCCGCCGCCGCGGTTCACCGAGGCGTCGCTCGTGAAGGCGCTCGAGGAGCACGGCGTGGGCCGCCCGTCCACCTACGCGGCGACGCTCTCGACGATCGTCGACCGCGGCTACGTCACGATCCGGGAACGCCGGCTTCACCCGGAGCCGGTTGCCGAGATCGTCACCGACCTCCTCGTGGAGCATTTCGGGCGCTACGTGGACCTCGCGTTCACGGCCCGGATGGAGGAAGAGCTCGATGAGGTCGCCAGGGGAGAGCGTGCCTGGGTGCCGCTCCTCCGGGAGTTTTACGCGCCGCTGCGAACGCTGGTGGACGAGAAGCGGAAGGAACTCCGTCGGAAGGACTTCACCACCGAGCCGACCGACGAGGTCTGCTCGCAGGGACACCCCATGGTGATCCGGCTGGGCCGCAACGGACGGTTCCTCGCCTGCTCGCTCTATCCGGAGCACAAGGAGTCGCGACCGCTCCCGGGCGAAGAGCCGGATCTCCCGGCGCTCCCCGGCACCGGCGAGCTGTGCCCCACGTGCGGCGAGACGGACGGGGGCGTGCTCGTCGTCAAGCGCGGCCGGTTCGGGCCGTTCGTTGGCTGCAACCGCTACCCGGACTGCGCCTACATCAAGAAGGACGGCCCGCCGCCACCGGACCAACTCCCGTTCGAGGTAACGTGCCCGCGCTGCGGAGAGGGCCATCTCGTGGCCCGCCGCGCCCGGCGGACCGGCTCGGTCTTCTGGGGCTGCTCGCGCTACCCGAAATGCGACTTCACGACCTCGCACGAGCCGCTGGGTCCCGTCCATGACCTCGATGGGGGCCCGGTCGCTCGCCGCGACGACGAGAACGGTCTCTGCCTGAAGTGCGGCGCGACCGTGCCGCTGCAGGAGGGCGGCCCGCCGGCCCCGGGGACATCGCTGACCGGCGGGCCG
>JADGQG010000060.1 GCA_017882025.1 Chloroflexota bacterium | reverse complement strand
CGACAACCTGACGCCGGCCGGTTCCCGCTGATGCGGGGCCGGCCGGCCTCCCCCACTCCACGGGAGACCCTCCAGTGACCATCGCCAGCCGCCCGATGGGGACCGCCGCACGCGAGCTCAGCGCGTCGGCCGCCTTCATCGTGCGCAACTTCAACCTGAGCCGCCGCTACTGGGGCTGGGAGCTCGCGTTCCTCGTCTACGCGGTCGCGGGCGCCCTGTCGATCTCGTTCATCGGGGCCGCCGCCGCCGACAAGCGACTCATCTTCAGCCTCGTCATCGGGGCGATCTTCTGGAACTACCTGTCCACGGTCTTCAGCTTCATCGCTGAGACGATCAGCTGGGAGCGCTGGGAGGGGACGCTCGAGTACACGATGATGGCGCCGGTCCGGCGCGCGTCGCAGCTCGCCGGGTCCACGACCTACGCGATCCTGTACGGCCTGGTCCACACGTCGGTGATCCTGCTGGTCCTGACCCTCTTCTTCGAGCTGGACCTGTCGCACGCGAACTTCGTCACCGCGTCGGTCGTGATGTTCGCCGGCTCGTTCTCGGTCGTCGGGATCGGGATCATGGCGGCGATCCTCCCGCTCCTGTACGTGGAGCGCGGGGCCCAGATGACGTTCGTCATCCAGTCCTGTCTCCTTGTCGTGAGCGGCGTCTACTACCCGGTCAGCGTGCTGCCGGGCTGGATGCAGGTCGCGTCCGCGTTCTCGCCGGCCACGTACATCCTCGACGGTGTCCGCAAGGGCCTGATGGAGGGTGCGTCGGTGGGCGCGGTCGTTCACGACCTGTGGCCGTTGGCGCTCATGGGCGCCATCCTGATTCCCCTGGGGCTCTGGCTCTTCGGGCGTGCCGAGCACTACGCAAAGCGCACTGGCAAGCTCAAGCGGGTGGGCTGACCGATGACGACCCTCGGGTTCGGGACGCCCACGCGCGTTCCCGGGCTGCTCCTCCGGCCGGTGACCTGGCCGGAGGAGGCACAGCTCATCGTCGACGTCAACAATGCGAGCCGCCTGGCCGGCGGGAGCCTCTTCGTGATCAACGTCGAGGTCGTCCGCGCCTTGTACGATCACCTCGTCAACGGCGACCTCGCTGCCGACCTCCGGCTGGCCGAGGCCGACGGGCGGCCGGTCGCATACGTCCGCGTCGAGTGGCGCGACGAGAACCGCGGCGACCGGGTCCACTCGGCGGCCCTGTTCGTGACTCCCGAGGCTCCAGCGGGGTCCTTCGCAGCCCTGCTGGACTGGATCCTGGCCCGGCATCTCGAGATCGCCGGGACACAGGGGCCGGTCGGCCGGCCCCGGACGGCGAGCATCTCGACCCTCGCGGAGCCGCCCGGCGCCCGCGCGGCCCTCGCGGTGCGCGGCTTCGTCCCGGTCCGCTACAGCTTCGAGATGCTCCGACCGACCCTCGACGACATTCCCGATTGCGCGCTCCCGGCCGGTCTCGAGGTCCGTCCCGCGGAACACTCGCACGTACGGCGCATCTGGGAGGCCGAGGTGGAGGCCTTCGCCGGCCACTGGGGCACCGGCGCGGACAACGGCTCAGAGGAGCGCTGGCAGGAGTTCCTCGCGGATCCGTTCACAGACCTGCCGCTTTGGCAGGTCGCCTGGGACGGCGACCAGATCGTCGGCATGGTTCGGCCGTTCATCAACGACGACGAGAACGCCCATTTCGGCGTGCGGCGGGGCTGGTGCGAGAACATCTCGACTCGCGCCCCGTGGCGGGGGCGGGGCGTGGCATCGGCGCTCATCTCGCGCGCCCTGCGAGCGCTTCGCGATCGCAGCATGACCCAGGCGGCGCTCGGCGTCGACGCCCAGAACGAGACCGGCGCCCTCCACCTGTACCAGCGGATGGGCTTCCGGGAGGCCGCCCGCGAGACAGAGTGGCGGCGCCCGCTGCTCCTCGACGGCGGATCGACGACTTCGCTGGGGGCGAGCGAGTGAGCGGTCCGCTCGGGCCGCTCGCGCATATCGCGCACCTCGCCCCGCTCGGCTGGGACGCCGCGTGGGAGGCGTCCTTTGCGACGCACGCGGGGGAAGTCCTCTCCCCCGCTCGCGTCGTGGCCGAGCACCGGGGGGCGTACGACGTGCTCGCCGCGGTCGGTGCCACGCCGCTCACAGCCCGTGTCACGGGGCGGCTCCGCCATGACGCCCTCGGCCCGGGCGACTTCCCGGTCGTCGGCGACTGGGTCGCCGTGGACCTCCGTGCCGGCGACGGCACCGCGAGCATCCACGCTGTGATCACGCGGCGGACGCGCATCCAGCGCCGCGCGCCGGCCGATCACGGTGCGCCGATGCAGATCCTGGCGGCCAACGTGGACGTGGTGATGATCGCGACCTCGCTCAACCGCGATCTCAACGCGCGTCGCCTGGAGCGGTTCCTCGCGACCGCCTGGGAGTCCGGCGGTCGACCGGTGGTCGTCCTCACGAAGGTCGATCTCGCGACGAACCCGGTGGAGGTCGTCGTCGCCGAGGCCCAGCTGGAGGAGCTGGCGGTCGGGGTGCGTGTGCTCGCCACGAGCGCCGTCACCGGCGACGGGCTGGCCGCCGTCCGTGAGCTCCTGCGACCGGGGACCACGATCGCGCTCCTCGGCTCCTCCGGGGTCGGGAAGAGCACGCTCATCAACGCGCTCCTCGGGGAGCACCGCCTCGCCACGTCCGAGGTCCGAGAGGATGACGCCCGGGGCCGCCACACGACGAGCGGACGGCAGCTGGTGCCGCTGCCCGGAGGCGGGCTGCTGCTGGACACGCCCGGCATCCGCGAGCTCGCGCTCTGGGACGACGGCGCCGGCCTGGCCGCCGCATTCTCGGACGTGGAGATGACCGCCGCCCGTTGCCGGTTCACCGATTGCACCCACGAGCGCCAGCCCGGATGCGCGATCGAATCGGCCGTTGAGCGCGGCGAGCTCGCGGTCGACCGGGTGGCCGGCTGGCACAAGCTGATCCTCGAAGAGCGCCACCAGGCGCTGGAGCGCGACGCCGTCGCTCGCCGGGCGGAGCGGAAACGCTGGGCGGTTATCGGCCGAAACGGCGCCGCCCGCGCCCGGGAGAAGCGCGGGGGGTTCGGACGATGAGCGGGCGCGAGGCCGCGCGGCTGGTGCGAGTGATGGAGGCACCGACGATCCCGGGCCTCCGGCTCCGGGGCTACGCCAGCCCCGGCACGGCTCAGAGCGGGAGCCGCCGCTCCCGTGCGACCAGTTCCAGCCACGGCTGCTCGCGCGCGACGGTCGTCTCGCGCCCATGGCCCGGCACCACGCGGAGGGACCCCTGGAGGCCGGCCAATCGCGCGAGCGAGTCTGCCATCGCGACCGCGTCGCCGCCGGGGAGGTCGACCCTGCCCCAGCCGCCCGCGAACAGCGTGTCCCCGGAGAAGAGGACGCCGTCGTCGCCGGCCACGAGGCAGACTGATCCTTCCGTGTGACCCGGGGTGTGGAGGACGTCCAGCCGCACGTCGCCGAAACGGATCATGCCGCCCTCGGCGAGCTCGACGGCCGGGACGCACGGCGGGATCGGGAATGGCGCATAGAGCGGCTGGGGATCCGTCAGGTGGTGCCAGTCCGCGCGATGGGCAGCGATTTCGGCGCCGGCCGCGTCCGCGGCCTGCTCCCGCGACCATGCCTGGAGCGCGGCGTTCTCGCCAGTGTGGTCCCAGTGGCCGTGGGTCGAGACGATCAGGAGCAACCGCCAGTCGCGGCGCGTCAGCTCGTCGACGACCCAGGGCAGGCCGGGAATCGCGCCGTCGATGACGATCGCTTCGCGGGTTCGCGGGTCGCCGACCAGGCAGACGTTCGTCTGCAGCGGTCCGATGGCACGGATCACGAGCTCCATGCGCGAAGGGCGTCCGAGTGGGCGCAGCGGGTTCGGGTTCGCCAGGTCAGGCCTCGAGCTTTGTCTTGATGCAGTCGAAGGTCTGGCCGATCCCCTGGTTGGCCGTCCCGTCGATCCGCCCTTCCCCCACGCTGGCGATCATCCCCGAGATCGTGACGTCGGCGGTCCAGCCCACCACCGTCGAGCCGCCGGCGCCGTCGGTCAGCACCATCTTCGCGGTGGCGTCCAGGGCGCTCCCGGGCGCGTGACCGCGCGCGTGCACCGTCGCGTCGTCCGGCTCGTGGATCTCCGTGAACTCGACGTCGACCACGACCTTTGCGCTGAAGAAGCCCGAGCCGACCTTGGCGTGCGCCTTGAACCGGCCACCCTCGAGCTTCTCGATCGACTGGACGCCCGGCACGCAGCTTGCGATCTGGTCAGGATCCGTGACGAACGTCCAGACCATCGCGCGGGGGGCGTGGATCTCGACGCGGCCCTCGAACTTCATGCAGCGGTTCCTCGTAAGAGTGGTCAGGCCAGCGACTGGTAGCGCGCCGGGTTCTGCGCGAAGCGGGTCCGGCGGCCCGCACAGCAGAACGCGTACGTTCGGTCCTCATGGTCGGCGATGTGGCGCACGTCTGCAGGCTCCACGTTCACCCTGCAGGCCGGGTCGACGCGGGGGAGCCCCTCCCCCGCGGGCTGGGCGGGTCGGCCACCGCGGCCAGGGCGGCCAGGTCGGCCGGCGTGTCGACGTCGGGGTTCGCCCCGGGAACCGCCACCCGGACCACCCGGGCCGGATCGGCGGCAAGCAGCGGGCCAAGGCCCCGGTCGCCGGTGAGGCCTGCGACGAGCGGCCAGCCTGCCGGCAGGAGCAGGACGGGGTTGGGCGCCGCGTCTCCCGCGTAGCGGGGCACGACCGCGAAGGCGTGGGCCGACGCCACCGCGCCGCACAGGACGCGCAGCACGTCCGCGCGAACGCGCGGCTGATCTCCGAGGAGCACCAGCACTCCGGCCGGCGGTGCCACCGCGGTCGCGGCGCCGAATCCGAGCCGGAGCGACGTGGCCAGCCCACGCTCCGGGGTCGGGTTGACGGTGACCAGGACCCGCTCGAGCACGCCGGGGTCGACGTCCCGGACCGCGTCCAGGACGGCACCGGCATCGCGCCCGAGCACGACGACCACGCGCCCGATCCCAGCCTCGCGAACGGCCGCCAGGACGTGGGCGAGGAGCGGTCGTCCCTCCAGCGCCGCCCGGACCTTTCCACCGCCGAATCGCGAGCCGGCACCGGCGGCGAGGATGACGGCCGCAGCGTCGCGGGCAATGATCATGCGGACGCGCTCGCCGGCGTCAGGGTGAGCATCGGCGCGCCCGATCCGCCGTAGCGCTCGGCGACGACCTCCGCCATGATCGCGAGCGCCGTCTCGGCCGGCGCGCGTCCGCCCAGGTCGAGCCCAATCGGTCCGCGCAGTCGGGCCAGGTCGGCATCGGTCACCCCCGCCGCCCGGAGTCGTGCGCGCCGGTCCGCTTGGGTCTTCTTCGAGCCGACCGCGCCGACGTAGCGGCAGCCGCGCCGGAGCCCCTCGATGATGGCTGGCTCGTCGAACTTGACGTCGTGGGTGAGGACGGCGACCGCGTCGGCGGGGCCGAGGCCGATCTCGTCGGCCGCCTCGTCGGGCCACCCCACCACCAGGCGGTCGACACCGGGGAAGCGCTCCCGCGTTGCGAAGGCCGCCCGCCCGTCCACGACCACTGTCACGTACCCAAGCTCGCGTGCGATCCGCACCAGCGGCATCGCCACCTGGACGGCCCCGACGACGACGAGCCGCGGCGCGGCCGGGTAGCCCTCCAGGAAGAACTGCCGCCCGGCGGCCGTGACCGTCGTCGATCCCCCGCGCGCGAGCAGGTCCCGGGCTGCCCTGGCGATCGCCTGGTCCGCCTCCGGCAGCCCAGTCGACCCGCCGAGGCTCCCGTCATCGGCGACCGCGAACGCGGGGGCGGGCGGTTCACCGGCCCCGGGCGGATGCGGCCCGAACGCGGCTGGCGGCGCGTCGGCCGGCAACGGGATCACCACGATGGAGCCGGTGCTCTCGCCCGCGGCCTCCACGATCTCCGGCCGGAGGTACGGCTCCACGAGCACGTCGATCGTGCCGCCGCAGGCCAGACCCACGTCCCACGCCTGCTCGTCAGTGATCCCGTAGCGTATGACGCGGCTGACGCCGGCCGCGCGGGCAGCCTGGATCTCCTCGTACGCGGCGCCTTCCACGCAGCCGCCCGAGACGCTCCCGGCCAGCCGCCCATCCGCCGTGACGACAAGGGTTGCGCCCTCCGGTCGGGGCGCCGAACCGAACGTCCGGACGACGACGGCGCGGCCGAGCGCCGCGTCCTCCGCCTGCCACGCCCGGACCGTCTCGAGCAGCTCCCGCATCGATCCTCCTCCTGGTCGTTCAGTGCCCCAGCGGCCGCGCCGACGCCGGGTCTGCCAGCGTCACGCGGGCCGCCTCCGGCAGGACCCCGACCCGCGGCAGGATCGAGCGTGCGGGTCCCTGCCGGGCCCGGCCCGGCAGCTCCACGCGGTGCACGCGCGGCGTCCCCGTTCGCGGCGGCCGCCCAGCGCTGCCCAGCCCCATCCCGCCGAGGACCGCCCCGAGCCGCTCGAGCGAGGCGATCGACTGGATCGGCAGGAAGTCGTCGATCGACGGGTAGGCGGCAGCCATGCCCGCCGCGATCGGCTGGTAGCCCCCGGTGCCGGCGAGCGGGTTGAGCCAGATCAGCCGGTGGCAGTTGCGCTGGAGCCGGGCGGTCTCGGCGCGCACGAGCTCCGGGTCGCCGCGGTCCCATCCGTCCGACACGACGATCACGACGCCCGACGTGCGGAGGACACGCCGCGCCCAGCGGAGGTTGAACGTGCGGAACGAATCGCCGATGCGCGTCCCGCCCGACCAGTCGCGGACCGTCTCGCTGACGCGCTGGATCGCCAGGTCCGGGTCTCGTCCCCGCAGCTCGTGCGTGATCCGGGTCAGCCGGGTCCCGAACACGAACGACTCCGTCCGCACGCCCGACGTGCGGGTGAGGGCCTGGGCGAAGCGGAGCAGGATCCGGGCGTGGCGCTCCATGGATCCCGAGACGTCACACAGGATGACGATCGAGCGCGGGCGCCGGACGCGACGCCGCCAGACCCACGCCACGAGGTCGCCGCCGGCGCCGAGGTTGCGCCGAAACATGGCCCGGGGCGCGAGCCGCCGGCCGTGCGGGTGCAGCTCGTAGCGCCGGGTACGCCGAGGCTCGAGACGGGGGCGGAGCAGGTCGATCAGCCGCTCGGCGTCGCGGAGCTCGGCGTTCGTCATCCGGTCGAAGTCGCGGTGACGGAACGCTTCGCCGGGACTGAAGGCGCGCGGCGAGACGACCCATCCGGCGTCGGCTTCCTGCTCCTCGTCGCCGGCGCCCGGCTCGGCCTGCTCGGGTCGTCCGCGCGGTGGGCCGGGTCGTTCCCGCCCGCACTCCGTGTCGAGGGCGGCCTCGCGATCCTTCGGCGGCCGGGGCGGCCGTGGGGCGCGGACCTCGAGGCCCGTCGGGGCAATCCGTGCCGTGTGGCGACGCCAGAACTGGTCGAAGACTGCGTCGTAGATCTCGATGTCGAGGCGCCGCCGGCAGAAGATCGCCGAGCCGGCCGCGTGCACCTGCGTCCGGTCACCGAGGTCCACGAGCGTGAGCGCCCGGGCGAAGTCAAGCGCCCCGCCGAGATCGGTCACGACGCCCGCAGAGCGAAGCGCCCGCGTGAAGAGGACCCCATTGCGCAGGAAGGTCGAGCCGTCGAACGCATCGAGCGGGTCGGGGACAGGGGCACGGATACCGGTCATGGCGGACGCCCGCGGGTCCCTCAGGTTCCCGTCGAGACGAGCTCGTCGAGGTATCCGGCCGCAGCCGCGCCGCGCACCCGCCGGACGTCCTCCTCGTACTTCAGGAGGACTCCCAGCGTCTCGTCCACGACCTCGGGCGCCAGCTCGCGCGCCCCGAGGGCGAGCAGCGCGGACGCCCAATCGAGCGTCTCGGCGACGCCGGGAACCTTCGTGAGATCGGCCGTCCGAAGCCGGCCGACGAAGCCGACGACCTGGCGCGCCAGTCGATCCGGCGTGGCGGGCACGCGGGCGAGGACGATCTCCATCTCCGTGTGTGCGCTGGGATAGTCGATCCAGTGATAGAGGCAGCGGCGCTTCAGGGCATCGTGGACCTCGCGCGTCCGGTTCGAGGTGAGGATCACGCGGGGCGGCCGCTCCGCGGTCACCGTCCCGATCTCCGGGATGGTGACCTGGAAATCCGACAGGATCTCGAGCAGGTACGCCTCGAACTCCTCGTCGGCGCGGTCGATTTCGTCGATCAGCAGGACCGGCGCCACGCCATCTGGCGCCTCCAGTGCCTGGAGGAGCGGACGCTTGAGGAGGAATTCGGGGCCGAAGATGTCGTGCGCCGTCGCGGTCCCGATCTCACCGCGCGCTTCCCGGAGACGGATCTCGAGCATCTGGCGCGCGTAGTTCCACTCGTAGACCGCGGTGGTGACGTCCAGGCCTTCGTAACACTGGAGCCGGATCAGCCGCGTGCCCAGCGTGTCCGCAAGCGTCTTTGCCAGCTGCGTCTTGCCGACGCCGGCCTCGCCCTCGAGAAGCAGCGGGCGGCCAAGGCTCAGGGCCAGGAAGACCGCCGTCATCAATGAGCGGTCCGCGACGTAGTCGCGCCGGCGGAACGCGGCCTGGAGGCCCTCGATCGTGGCCAGCTCGTCGGGGAGCGCCGCTCTCTGCTCGTCCATCGTTCCTCGCTCAGGGTCGGGATGGGCGGGATCGTACACCGGGGTTCCGCTGCGGGACGCGCGGGCCGTGGGGGCAGCCGAATCGGCCACGACGCGGACGCGCACGGTCCCGGTGTGCCTCCTCTACCCCTCCGGGGCGTCGAGCGACCGCGCGTACGGCGGGAAGCGGAAGCGCATCTCCCTCGAGAGGATCCCGCCGTGTCCGAGTCGGGCAACCGTCCGGCGATTCGGCGGCTCGCCGGCCAGCAACCAGGGAAGGATGAGGTCGGCCGCGGTCGCCGTCGAGTACGCCCCGCAGGAGGGAAGGCCCAGGACGCTCGTCCGGCCGGCGCGCCCCAGCCAGAGCATCGAGCCCGGATGGGCCGGCACGCCGTGGCTCACGACCCTCCCGCCGACGGCCGCGAACGCGACGAGAATCCCTTCCGTCGGATCCGTTGACACGGCGCCCGCGGTGAGGATCACGTCCGCGCGGTCCGCCCCGCGCAGGAAGCGGCGGAACGAGCGCTCGGCGGCCGCAGGGTCATCTGCGACGTACGCGAGCGCGATGAGCGAGGAGCCGAGCCCTTCGACCCGCGCCGCGAGCGCGGCCTCGAAGCGCGTCCGGCCGGCCGGCGCGAGGGACTCCTTGACGATCGCGGCGATCCGGCGCGCCGCGTACGGGCGGACATCGACGACCGGCCTGCCGGCGGCGGCGACCGCCTCGCCCCTGAGGACATCGGCCGCCGGGACCAGGTGCGGGCCTGTCTTGATGCTCGCCACCAACGTTCCCGCGGCCACGAGCTGCCCGTCGAACAGGGTGAAGACGCTGAGCCCGTCGATCCGGTTCAGCTGCTCGAGGCGCATCGCGTGAACGCGGAGGACACCCGGACCAACGGCGAGCAGGTCGATCCGCGACTCGTGGGGTCCTCGGACCTCGAGGCCAGGCCCCGCGACGGCGACCGCCAGGCGGACCGCCGCGTCGTCCTCGTGGACCTCGCCGCGCTCGGGCACGAGGAGCGCGACCGGGCGCGCCGGGCCCGCCCCCGGACCGAACCCTCGAACGTCGCCTGCCGCGAGGAGATCGAGGTCCACCTTCGTCAGCCGCCGGCCCTTCGACCACCGCTCGCCTCCGACTGCCAGGTCGCGGGCGAGCACGGCCCCGCCAAGCGCTCCCCGGGGCTCAGGAAGCGGCTCGCCGGGCACGACGTGAACGATCTTCATCCGCGCCCGAGGACGGCAGCCTTGATCGCCAGCCGCGCGCAGACCTCGGCGATGGTCCGGCGGCAGTCGCGACGAACCGAACCGGGGACGGCGTGCGGAAGCGGCCCTGCGGCGCCAGCCTTCACCGGTGCGCGGCCACCTGTGCGCCGACCTCGGCAAGTGCGGC
>JADGQG010000203.1 GCA_017882025.1 Chloroflexota bacterium | reverse complement strand
CGCGGACCCGGCCAATGTCGCCGAGAGCAGCGACGCGCTCGTGGCGCGGGCCCGGGAGGACATCGAGCGGGCGCTGGCCGCGGCGCCGGCCTGGTTCGGTCGCCTGCCCGTGGCCGCCTGCGACATCCGCCCGGTCGACGCGTTCATGGAGAGAGACGCGCCGTTCGCGTACTACTACCCGCCGGCAATCGACGGGTCGCGGCCGGGGATCTACTACGTGAACACGTACGACCTGCCCCACCGCTTCCTGTCGACGCTCGGCACGACGACCTACCACGAGGCCGTGCCCGGGCACCACTTCCAGATCGCGCTCGAGATGGAGCACCCGGAGCTGCCGGCCTTCCGTCGCCTCGGCTCGCGGCTCGTCGGCGCGGCGTACGCCGAGGGCTGGGGGCTCTACTCGGAGCGACTCGCCGACGAGATGGGGCTCTTCCGCAGCGAAGGCGAACGGTTCGGGATGCTCACCGCGCAGGCCTGGCGGGCCGCCCGCCTGATCGTGGACACCGGCATCCACGCCCTCCGGAAGGACCGGGCCTGGGGCGTCCGGGTCCTCCTCGACGCTGGCCTCACCGAGACCGACGCGTCGATCGAGACCGATCGCTACATCACCTGGCCGGGCCAGGCGCTGACGTACAAGATCGGGCAGCGCGAGATCGAGCGGTTGCGCCGCGAGCTCACCGCCCGCGACGGTTCCGCGTTCGACGTCAGGGCCTTCCACGACGAGGTGCTGGGCCATGGCTCGCTCCCGCTCGCGACGCTCGCCCGCGAGCTGCCGAACTGGATGCCCCTTCCGGCAAGGTAGGGGAGCCGCGCCGCCGGCACGTGACGCGTCCGGCACGTGCAGAGTGGGAGACGCCGGGCGCTCGTCGTCAGCTACGAACCGTTCCATCGCCCGGGACTGGCAACCGTCTGCCCCATCACGGCCGCGCGCGACGCGGCGCGCTACCCGGGCGAGGTAGCGAGCCCGGTCGGATCGGCGGGGCCGAAGCGCCCCGGCCTGATCCTGTGCCGCGCCGTGCGCCTCGCGCTTGCCCACACCTGGGCCTGGACATCCCCGCCGTTGGCGACGGGGCGCTCGTGCGCGAATAGCTGTTGTGGCCGATTCGAGCCGCGTGCTGGCGGCTCAGCCGCGGCGGCGCGGCCGGCGCGATCTCGATCCGGCTGGGCGGGACCCCGGCCTGACCCGCGGGCTCAGTGCGTGGCTGCCGGCGCGGCGAGACTCGCGGCGAGGAGCTCGGCGAGATCGATCGCCTGGACATCGGCGCCGCGATCGCCCGCGGCGCTCAGCCCGTCGCGGATCATCGTCATGCAGAACGGGCACTCGGTCACCACGGCCGAGGCGCCCGTGGCGAGCGCCTGGCGGGTGCGCTCCTCGTTGATCCGCGTCCCGCGGCTCTCCTCCATCCACATTCGCCCGCCGCCCGCGCCACAGCAGAAGGTCGTGCGCTCGCGCTTCTCCATCTCGCGGAGCTCGATGACGGGCAGCTGGCGCAGCACCTCGCGCGGCTCCGCCGAGATGCCGTTGTAGCGGGCCAGGTAGCAGCTGTCGTGGAGCGTGACGGACCGCTTCGGCGCGTCGCCGTCGTTGGCCAGCGGCAGTCGCCCGGCGGCGAGGAGCTCCCGCAGGTAGACCGAGTGGTGGACGATCTCGAACGTCCCGCCCAGCTGGCCGTACTCGGTGCCGATCGTGTTGAAGCAATGGGGGCAGGCGGTGATGATCGTCCGCTTCTCCATGCCGTACCGCTCCAGCGTCTTGATGTTGGCGGACGCAAGGACCTGGAAGACGTATTCGTTGCCCATCCGGCGCGCCGGATCCCCGGTGCAGGCCTCCTCCTGGCCCAGGACGGCGAACCGGACCCCGGCGGCCGAGAGGCACGTCGCCACGGCGCGGGCCACCTTCCGGTTTCGCTCGTCGAACGCCGCGGCGCAGCCAACCCAGTAGAGGACCTCGAGCGAGTCGAGCGTTCCGGCGCGGGCCAGCTCCGCGGCGGTGGGCACCGGGAACGGAAGGTCCTTCGTCCAGTCCATCCGGCCCGCGCGAGGGCTGCCCCACGGGTTGCCCGCCTGCTCCATGTTGCGGAAGGCGCCGTTGAGCTCCGGCGGGAAACGCGTCTCCTCGAGGACCAGGTTCCGGCGCAGCCCCACGATCTTGTCCACGTGCTCGATGAGCACCGGGCACGCATCGACGCAGGCCCCGCAGGTCACGCAGTCCCAGACCGCGTCGTACGGGATCGCGGCGTCCACGATCGGGGTCACGAGGGCCGCCGGCGCCAGGCGATCGTCCAGGCCGTACGTCTCGCGAACGAGCGGGCTGTTCGGGATCAGGTTCAGCCCGCGCTCGGCTTCCACGGCGAGGTGCCGGATGCCCATGATCATGGCGCGCGGGTCCAGCGACTTGCCGGTCGCGTTCGCCGGACAGGCTTCCGTGCAGCGTCCGCATTCGGTGCAGGTGAAGCCATCCAGCAGGTCCTTCCAGCCGAGATCGGCAATCGTCCGCACCCCGAACGTCTTGCTCTCCGCCTCCAGGTCCATCGCCGCCAGCTGGCCGCGCGGGGCGAGCTTGCGGAAGTAGATGTTGAAGAAGCTTGTTGCCATGTGCAGGTGCTTGCTGCCCGGCAGGTAGCAGATGAAAGCCGCCACCAGGATGATGTGCGCCCACCAGCAGGCTGCGAACCCAACCTGGAGCAGCCCCGGGTCGAGCGCACGCAGCGGCGCCGCCAGTGCATTTGCGACGATCGCACCAGGTCGGTCGCCCGATCGGGCCGCCCCAAGCGCCATCGCCAGCAGCTCCGTGCCCACGACGCCGCCGATCAGGCCCAGGATGACGAGGGCGCCGCGCGTGAAGGCCAGGCGGCGCGGACGCGAGACCAGGCGACGCCAGCCGGCGTAGCCGATCGCGAGGAGCACCCCCACGGCCGCCACGTTCTGGAGTGCCGTCACCGCGATCCACACGGCGCCGTCCAGGGGCCAGGCGACGATCGCCTGCACGAGGCCGCCGGTGATGATGTCGACCGTCCCGATCGTGAGGGCGACGAACCCCCAGAAGATCGTGAAGTGCATCAGCCCGGCGCGGGCATCCCTGAACATCCTCGCCTGCGCCAGCGCGTAGATGCCGAGTCCCCAGGTCCGACGCCGGACCGACCCGAACGGGTTCGACGGGCCGGCGGCCGCGAAGATTCGCAGGTGGCGCGCCATCGCGAGCGCGAAGTACGCCATCGCCCCGTAGATCACGGGGAAGACGAGCAGGTACCCGGGGACGTCGGCGTAGGCGGCGAACATCGGCGGCCTCCCGAAGCATGACGGGTCAGCGGGTCTGGGGGTCGAACCCCCGGAGGATACGCGAC
>JADGQG010000202.1 GCA_017882025.1 Chloroflexota bacterium | reverse complement strand
AGGGGCGCTCGCCGGCGTCGACGACGATCTCGCAAGGCGCGCTCCTGGCGGGGACGAGGGCTGGAGCGTCGTCGAGATCGTCTGCCACCTGCGCGACGCCGAGGAACGGGCGGCGGAGCGGATGCGGGCGATTCGCGACGAGGACGACTCGCGGATCGCCGGCTACGATCAGGACGCCTGGGCGATGGAGCGCTGCTACGCGGAAGACGACATGCGTTCGGCGCTCGCCTCGTTCTCGCGCCACCGGGCCGCGCACGTGGCGGCCCTGCGGGCGCTGCCCCCGGACGCGTGGGGGCGCGCGGGCACGCACGAGGAATGGGGCCGGATCACGATCGAGAACCACACCATCCACATCGCCACGCATGACGTCCAGCATCTCGCCCAGATCGCGCGTGCGTTGCGCGGCGCGCGCGCCGCGTCCGGTGTCTCTCCCGCGCGGTGAACGACGCCCGGCACCACGCGACCGCGCGGGCGGCGACCGCGGACGATGCCGCCGCCATCGCCCGCATCTACAACGAAGGAATCGCGGAGCGGACCTCCACGTTCGAGACACGACTCAGAGCGGCCTCGGACATCGCGGCCTGGTTCGACGGCCGCCACCCGATCGTGGTCGTGGACGATGCCGATGGGACCGTCCTCGGCTTCGCCGCGACGTTCGAGTACCGGCCACGCGCGTGCTATGCGGGCGTCGCGGAGTTCTCGGTCTACGTGGCCCTCCCGGCCCGCGGGCAGGGGGTCGGCCGGCTCGCGATGGAAGCGCTCCTCGAGGCGGCCGAGGGGGCCGCCCTCTGGAAGCTCGTCTCACGGGTCTTCGTGGAGAACGAGCCGAGCCGTCGCCTGCTCGCGGATCTCGGCTTCCGCGAGGTCGGCGTCTACCGGCGGCACGGCCGGCTCGACGGCCGGTGGCGGGACGTGGTGATCGTGGAGCGGCTCCTGTCACCGGCGCTCGACGACGCGGCGCTGCTGGGCGGCTGACGCCGTCCGACGCGACGCTAGCGGCCGCGGCTGGCGTCGGCCATGGCTCGATCCAGATCGCGCCGCGCATCGCGCTCGGCGATCTCCCGACGACGGTCGTGGAGCTGCTTGCCGCGTCCCAGCCCGATCTCCAGCTTCGCGTGCCCGCGGCGGTCGATGAAGAGGCGGAGCGGGACGATTGTCAGGCCCTTCGACTTCGTCTTCCCGAGCAGCTCGTCGATCTCGTCGCGATGAAGGAGCAACTTTCGCGATCGCTTCGCTTCGTGGTTGAGGCGGTTGCCCCCGGCGAACGGGGCGATGTGGGCGCCGACGAGCCAGGCCTCGCCGCGGTCGATCCGCGCGTAGGCTTCCTGGAGGCTCACATGACCCGCCCGGATCGACTTGATCTCCGTGCCGGTCAGGACGAGGCCCGCCTCGAACATGTCCTCGATGGAGTACTCGTGGCGGGCTTTGCGGTTGAGGGCGATGGTCGATTCGCCCATGGGTGGCTGCTCCTTGTCGTGGATCTGCTGTTGCTGACGCCGAAACGGACTCGGGACGCACGAAGGCCGGCTCCGCTGTCGGAACCGGCCCTCGAACGCGTTTCGAGTTGCCCACCCGCTGGGGCGTCCGTCAGGCGGATGCTCCCTGCGAGATGGTGCAACAACGCGGACTACTGTCTGTCACTGCACATCACCTCCTTTCGGTTGGCGAAACCGTACATGACGACCCGGGATCTGGCAAGAGGTCGGGCCGGTGTGTCTTCGGTCACCTGCGAGGGCGGCCGGTGACTTTGTCCAGGGCCAGGACTGGTACAAGTCGCCCGGACCGCCGACCCGCCCACCTCGCGCCGGGGAACGAGGGCCTGCAGGGTCCGGGTTATCGGCTGGGCGTGAACAGGTGCCACCACCTCCGGGTCACCTGACGTGCCACCACCTCCGGGTCATACGATCTTCAGAAATGGCATAGGAGGTGCTCGCATGGCGCAAAAAGCCCGGCCCCGGCGGACCTGGCGGAGCAGCGCGCGGAGATGGTCGCCGCAGTCCGGCGGGGGGCCTCCCGACGGGCGGTGGCGCGCGAGTTCGGGGTCGGGCCGGGCACGGTCGCTCGCTGGCTCGCTCGGGCCGGCGACGAGCGTCTCGACCGGGTCGACTTCACGGCCCACTCGTCGCGCCCGCTCCGGACGACCCGGATCCCGCTTCCGCTCGAGGACCTGATCCTCGAGGTCCGGGAGATGCTGCGGGCCGAGAGTGCCCTCGGCGAGTACGGCGCTCGGGCCATCGAGCGCGAGCTCGCGGCCCGAGCGGAACGGGGAGAGATCGACGCTGTCCCGGCCCTCCGCACGATCGGCCGGGTCATCGCCCGGCGGGGCGCCCTCCTGCGGCACCGGCGCGTCCGCCGACCGGCTCCGCCGCCCGGCTGGTACCTCCCCGCGGTCGCCGCCCGGCAGGCCGAGCTCGACAGCTTCGACGTCATCGAGGAGCTGCGGCTCAAGGGCGGGCCCGTGTTCGACATCCTGACCGGGGTCTCGATCCATGGCGGGATCGAGGCTGCCTGGCCCGGCCTGCACGTGACGGCCCGCACGACCGTCGACGCGCTCGCCGGGCACTGGCAGGCCCACGGGCTGCCCGTCTATGCCCAGTTCGACAACGACACGCGCTTTGCCGGGGTCCACGGCTTCGCCGACCGGCTCGGGCAGGTGGTCCGCTTCTGCCTCGCGCAGGGCGTCATGCCGGTCTTCGCGCCCGTCCGCGAGAGCGGCTTCCAGAACGCGATCGAGAGCTACAACGCGCGCTGGAAGGCAACGGTCTGGCGGCGCTTCTTCTTCCCCGGGTTCGACGACGTCGTGGCCGCGTCCGTGCGCTACGTGGCCGCCAGCCGGGCCCGCCTCGCCGCCCGGATCGAGGCTGCCCCGAGCCGGCGACCGATCGCGGACGGGCCGTCGATGCCGGCCTCGACGATCGTCTACCTGCGCCGGACTGACGGGGAGGGTACGACCCGCCTCCTGGGCCAGGTCATCGAGGTCGACCCTGGCTGGCCCCACCGGCTCGTCCGGGTCGAGGTCGATTTCGACGAGCGATCCATCCGCTGCTTCGCCCTCCGCCGGCGCGCCCCCGACGAGCAGCCCCTCCTGCGGGAGCTGCCCCTCGCGGGGCGTGTCGGCCGGTCGTGGTGAGCCGGAGGTGATGGCACTCGTTTGTCAGCCTCGACCGCGTTCAGGTGAGCCGGAGGTGATGGCAACTACCCGCTGGGCCGATATTCGAGGCCCAGCCTATGACCCGGGCCCGGCCGATACCCGAACCTCAGCCGGCAACCGGCTGCGTGCTACGAGGGCAGTCGCCGCGTTCTCGGCAGGTTGCCCTGCCGGGGCCGACGGTTGACGGATCCGGAATGGGCCGGTA
>JADGQG010000059.1 GCA_017882025.1 Chloroflexota bacterium | reverse complement strand
CTTCCGCGACGTGGTCGACGCCGCGACGTTCGGCGCGCTGGCGTCCGGATGGCGCGAGGGGTATGGCGCGGACGGCGACCACCTCAAGACGATCGAGCAACTCGACGCCGCGCTCGAGGCCGGCTGCACGATGGTCACGGCCGACCCGATCGACCTCGTTCCGGACCTCCCGGCGGACGCGCCGCGCGACGCGCTGGCAGCCGCGTTCGAGCGCGTGCCGTGGGCGTCGCTCGAGGACGACCCGAAGGCCTTTGCCTCGCGGTATCCCGAGGCGCTCGCCCTCGACCGGCAGCAGCTCCCGCTCCCGCGCGAGGCGCTCGCTGCCGCGGCCGCGCGGTTCGGCGCCGCGGTCGTCCAGGTTGTCATCATGTACCGGCACCTGCGCGACGCGTCGGACGGGCGCGACGTCGAGTTCGAGGTCGCGGTCGACGAGATCGACCACCCGACAACCGGCGTCGACCACGTCTATCTCGCCACCGAGCTCCACCGCCTGGGCGTCACGTGGGTGAGCTTTGCGCCGCGGTTCGTGGGTCGCTTCGAGAAGGGCGTCGACTACATCGGCGACCCGGGCGCGTACGAGGCGGACGTCACGCTTCACGCGGCGATCGCCCGCGCGCTCGGCCCGTACAAGCTGAGCGTCCACTCGGGCTCGGACAAGTTCTCGATCTACGAGGCAACGCTGCGCGAGACGCGCGGCCTCGTGCACCTGAAGACCTCCGGGACGAGCTACCTGGAGGCGCTCCACACGCTCGCGCTGACCGAGCCCGAGCTCTTGCGGCGCGTGTGGCACGTCGCGCTCGGCTCGTACACGACGGCACGCGCCAGCTACCACGTGTCTGCTGAAGTCAAGAAAGAGAACGTCGCCGACCTCCCCGACGCGGCCCTCGCGCGCCTCTTCGACGACCCCAACACGCGCGAGATCCTCCACGTGAGCTTCGGCGCGGTCCTCGGCGGGTCGGCGGAGGCCCAGCAGGGGCAGGCCGCCGGCCAGCTCGCGCGCGAGGTGCGCGGTGCCGTGTGGGCCCACCGCGACGACTACTGGTCGCTGCTCGCGGAGCACATCAAGCGGCACCTTGCCCCGTTCTCCGTCGCGTCCAACGCGGCTCCGGGGGCGGGCACAAGGGCGCGACGATGACGGCGACGAACGAGACGGCGGGCGCCGCGCTCTTCGACCTGACGGGGCACGTCGCCGCGGTGATCGGCGGGACCGGCGTCCTCGGCGGTGCGCTCTGTCATGGGCTGGCCGGCGCCGGGGTATCCATCGCGGTCATGGGCCGCTCGAGCGAGCGGGCGGACGCCCGCGTGGCCGCCCTCCGTGCGCAGGGCGCGACCGCCGAGGCCGTCCTCGTCGACGCATCGGACCGCTCGTCACTGGAAGCCGCGCGGCGCAAGGTCGAGGAGCGGCTGGGTCCCGCCGACATCCTGGTCAACGCCGCGGGCGTGAACAGCTCGACGCCGTTCTTCGAGATCACCCTCGACGAGTGGCATCGGATCCTGGACACCAACCTGACCTCGGTCTTCCTCGCCTGCCAGGTCTTCGGCGGCGCCATGGTCGAGCGCGGGCAGGGAGGAACGATCATCAACATCTCGTCGACGTCGTCCGAGATCCCGCTGTCGCGCGTCCTGACCTACTCGGTCTCGAAGGCCGGTGTCAACATCATCACGCGGTACCTGGCGCAAGAGCTTGCGCCGCACCACATCCGGGTCAACGCGATCGTCCCCGGCTTCTTCCCGGCCGAACAGAACCGCCGGCTCCTCTCGGAGGATCGCGTGCGCGCAATCCTCGGGCACACACCGGCAGCCAGGCTCGGCGAGCCGGACGAGCTGGTCGGAACCACGGTCTGGCTCGCATCGGAGCGCGCGTCGGGGTTCGTGACGGGGACGCTCATTCCTGTCGACGGCGGGTTCGCCGCCATGACGATCTGACCTGGCCCGGCGAAGCCTCTCGCCTGGAGCAAGAACGCACAAGGAGGGCTTCGCCATGAAGCTGGGGCTGGTGGGACTCGGGCGCATGGGCGCCAACATGTCGCGGCGCTGGCTGCGCAACGGCCACACCGTGCTGGGATACGCTCGGCATGCCGACACCGTCGAGGCGCTCGTGAAGGACGGCGCGATCTCGGGAAGAGCGACCTCGCTTCCGGACCTGGTGGCGAAGCTCGAGACGCCGCGGGTGCTCTGGCTCATGGTGCCGGCGGCCTCGGTCGACGCCACCCTGGAGCAGCTCGTCCCCCGTCTGGCGGCCGGCGACATCGTGATCGACGGCGGCAACTCCTACTACCGCGACGACATCCGCCGCTCGAAGGAGCTGGAGCCGGCCGGCATCCGCTACGTCGACTGCGGCACCAGCGGCGGGGTCTGGGGCCTCGAGCGTGGCTACTGCCTGATGATCGGCGGGCCGGACGACGCGGTGGCGCGCCTCGATCCGCTGTTCAAGGCACTCGCCCCCGGGGTGGCGACGGCCTCGCGCACGCCGGGCCGGGAGGGCGAACCGGGCACGGCAGAGCAGGGATACCTGCACTGCGGCCCGGCCGGCGCAGGCCACTTCGTCAAGATGGTCCACAACGGCATCGAGTACGGCCTCATGGCCGCCTACGCCGAGGGCCTCAACATCCTGCACCATGCTGACGCCGGCCTGAACCAGCGCGAGATCGACGCCGAGACGTCGCCGCTGCGCGAGCCGGAGCTGTACCAGTACCGCCTCGACCTGCCGGCGGTGACCGAGGTCTGGCGCCGCGGCAGCGTCGTCGCGTCCTGGTTGCTCGACCTGACCGCCCAGGCCCTGCTCCAGAGCCCCGATCTGGCCGACTTCTCGGGCCGCGTGTCCGACTCGGGCGAGGGCCGCTGGACGAGCATCGCGGCGATCGACGTCAGCGCGCCGGCCCCGATCCTGACCACCGCGCTGTACGAGCGGTTCACGTCCCGGGGCGAGGCGGACTTCGGCGACAAGGTGCTGTCGGCGATGCGCTTCGGCTTCGGAGGGCACCTGGAGAAGAGGAGCTGAGCACCATGGAAGATCGACTCGTCATCCCCGAGCGGGGCGCCCTCGATCTCCTGGCGCTCGGGGGGATGGCCATCCGCCTCGACCCCGGCGTCGTGCCCTTCCGCAGGGCGCGCGAGGTGGCGATCCACGTCTCCGGCGGCGAGTACAACGTGGCCGCCAACCTGGCGGACTGCTTCGGCCTGCGCACGGGGATCGCCACCGCCATGGTGGACTACCCGATCGGCGATCTCGTGGACGAACGGATCCGCTCGATGCGCGTGACCCCGTTCTACCGCCGGTTCGCCCACGACGGCGTGCGCGGGCCGAACATCGCCACCGTGTACAGCGATCGCCCGGTCGGCGTGCGGGCGCCGGTCGTCTTCTACAACCGAGCCGACGAGGCGGCGGCGCGTCTGGCACCCGGCGACTTCGACTGGGCGACGATCTTCGGCGGCGGCGTGCGCTGGTTCCACGCGGGCGGCATCTTCGCCGCCCTCTCGCCGTCCAGCGCGGACCTCGTCGTGGAGGCCATGACGGCCGCCCATCTCGCCGGTGCGGTGGTCTCCTTCGATCTCAATTACCGCGGCAAGATCTGGGAGGCCCAGGGCGGGCTGGCGCAGGCCCAGGTGGTCATGCGGCGGATCGTCGAGCAGGTCGACGTCCTGGTGGGCAACGAGGAGGACCTCCAGAAGGGCCTGGGCATCCCGGGCTCCGAGGCGGCGACCTCGAGCATGGATCCGAGCGCCTTCCTGGGCATGATCTCGCAGGTGGTGGCGCGCTATCCGCGGGTCAAGGTGGTGGCCACCACGCTGCGGGAGGTGCATTCCACGAGCCGGCACTCCTGGGGCGCGGTGGCATGGGTGAACGGCGCGTCGTACGTGGCGCCGACCATGGAGCTCGACGTATACGATCGCGTGGGCGGCGGCGATGGCTTCGCCGCGGGTTTCTTCTATGGCCTGCTCACGGGCGTCGAGCCCAACGAGGCGCTGCGCCTGGGCTGGGCCCACGGGGCTCTCGTCGCGACCTATCCGGGCGACACCACCATGGCCACGCTCGGGCAGGTGCAGGCGCTGGCGCAAGGCGGCTCGGCGCGGATCCAGAGGTAGGCCGCGGACATGCCGCGGAGCGGGGAGACTGGCGGATGAGCGAAGCCGATCGTCGCCGGTCGCATACGAGCAGCGGGAAGCTGAGCGATCCGCCGACCCTGCGCGAGCCAGGCGAGGCGACCGGTCCGCCCGACGGCGGGTCCCGTTTCGCCGAGTTCATGCACGGCACCTTGCCCGAGTGGGCCCTGGTGCGCCACGTCATGAACGCGGCCGAGATCGGGGACGTGCGCGCTGCGGTGCGCGCGGCGCTCGAGCCGGTCATGTCCGCCATCACGCCGGGCGCGCGGGTCTGCCTGGCCGTCGGCAGCCGCGGCATCGACCGGATCGACGAGGTCGTGGCGGCGGCGGTCGAACGGATGCGCGAGGCAGGCGCCGAGATGTTCATCGTGCCCGCCATGGGAAGCCATGGCGGTGCCACCGCCGAGGGGCAGCTCGAGGTGCTCGCCTCCTACGGCATCACCCCGGAGTCGATCGGCTGCGAGATCCGTTCGAGCATGGAGAGCGTCGAGCTCGGTGAGGTGCGACCCGGCGTGCCGGTGTTCGTGGACCGCCACGCGTTCGAGGACGCGGACCTGATCGTGCCGATCAACCGGGTCAAGCCGCACACCGACTTCACCGGCGAGATCGAGAGCGGCCTGATGAAGTTGATCGCCATCGGCCTGGGCAAGCAGAAGGGCGCCGACACGTTCCATCGCCAGGGATTCGCCACGTTCCACGAGCTCATCCCGGCGGTCGCGACGTACACGCTGGCGCACGCCCCCATCCCCTTCGGGCTGGCGCTGGTGGAGAATCGCCTCGCTCGGCTGATGCACGTCGAGACGGTACTCGCCGGTCGCATCGCCGAACGCGAGCGCGAGCTTCTGGTCATGGCCCGGAACGCCATGGCCCGCCTCCCGCTCGCCGCCATTGACCTGCTTGTGCTCGACTTCATCGGCAAGGACATCAGCGGGCTGGGCATGGACTCCAACGTGGTTGGCCGCTACTACACGGGGCCCACCGGGTCCGGCCCGGCCATCCAGCGCATCGTGGTCCGCGACCTGACCGACGAGACGGAGGGCAACGCGGTCGGCATCGGCATGGCCGACGTGGTCCTGCGCCGCGCGGTCGAGCGAATCGACCACCGCAAGACGTACATGAACTGCATCACCGCCAAGACGCCGGAGGGTGCGCGGGTCGCACTGACGGTGGACACCGACCGGGAGGCGCTCGCCGTGGCGCTCGCATGCTGCCTGCGGGTCACGCCGGGGGACGCCAGGATCGTGCGGGTGCGCGACACCAAGCACCTCGAGCTCCTCTACGTCAGCGCGCCCGCCCTGCCCGAGGTGCTGGCGGGCGGGAAGTGTGAGGTGGTCGAGCCGCTCCACCCGATCCGCTTCGACGCCGGCGGCCTGTTCGTGGATCAAGGGCTGTAGGCGGGGACACCGTCGGGTGGCCCGCGGACCGTCGCAGGAGGGCAGACCGAGCGGGCCGCCCCGCGCCCAACTGACGATGTCGCCCGGGTCGGCCGACGCCGCCGAGCTCCTGTGGCTCGAGGCGCTCCTGGGGGACCGGGTCGTCGCCGTCGTCGAGGTCACCCCGCCGTGGGAAACGAGGACCGGGACGCAAGTCGTCACCCTGGGCCGGGGCGATCGCGTGGTCGTCCAGCGAATGAGTGATCGGCGCGCCCTCGGCCGACGCCTGCGCCTGGGCCGGCTCCTTCCGACGATCGCGCCGTGGGTGCCCGTGCCGGAGGTGCTGGCCGGCGACGCTGCTGCGCCGGCGCCGTTCGCGGTCACCCGGTTTGTCCCCGGCGTCTCGGGACGCGAGCTCCTGGCGGACGATGCGGGCGCCGAGCTGCTGGGACGGCGGATGGGGGAGCTGGCCAGGGACCTCGCGCGGGTGCCCACCCGGGCAGTGCGCCTGTCCGACCTGTGGGGCGACCCGGACCGGCTCGCGACCGCGGCCCACCGGTGGCTGGACGGGGCCCCGACCGAGCTCGGGCCGCCGGCGAGGCAGGTCCTGGACCGCCTTCTCGACCGACTGCCGGACGAGCTCGGCGGCCATGCGCCGGTCTTCGCGCACGGCGACTTCGCGCCGGTCAATGTCATCCTGCGCGATGGGGACGCCGTCGCCCTGCTGGACCTCGAGCGGGCCCGCCTCGCGCATCCCCTGTTCGACGCCGCCTGGTGGCGCTGGATCCTGCGCCATCACCACCCGGAACGCTGGGCCGCGGCCGGTCCGGCGTTCCTGTTCGCGGCCGGCCTCGACGACGGGCCGCGAACCGCCGCGCGCCTCGATCTCATGGCCGCGCTGCAGTGCCTGGAGATGCTCCACCGCTCGCCCGCGCATCCGGCGGCGACACGCCGCGCGTGGAGGGCGCGGCTGCTGAGCGTGCTCGCCTGGGCAGGTAATCGCGGGACGTGACCCGCGCTGCGGCCCGCGCCGCCCAGGGGCCAGGATCGCCGCGGTCCCGGACGGTCGCAGCCGGGTCTCGACGCGCGTTCGCCAGGGGGTCGATCGGCGTACCGGCAAGCCGGTCGTCGCGACGTGTCGCGTCACGCCGTATCCAGGCCCACCTCGAAGACCTGTGCGTCGACGATCCGCCAGGCGCGGACGCTCTCCGCGCCGGTGACCGGGTCCGCCTCGGCATCACTCAGCGACACGAGCAGGTAGAGCGCGTCCGGGTAGAAGGCGAGACTCACGTCGGTCGGCGACGGTCGCGCCGGCGACCGGACGTGGGAGTGCACGATCGCCCAGATCGCCTCGCCCGCGTCGTCGATCGCGAGCATGACGCGCAGGAGATCGTCGGGGTGGATCTCGTAGCGGAGCGGCGACGCGGCCCGGTTGCGGGTGGCGTGCCATCGCGTCGCCGAGCCGCCGGCAGCGGCCGCCGCAGTCCCCACGATAAGGCCGCATGCCTCGTTCGGGTATTCGGCCCGGGCATGCGCCACGAGCGCGCGGCGGATCTCGGCAGGGAGCGACGCCCGTGCGGATCGGAGCCGCGCCCCGCTCAGGCGATGATCTCCTGCGGCGGCGCCGGGAACGGGAACGCCAGGCCCTCGTTCGCGGGGTCCGGCCCCGGGATCGGCAGCGGCCGCCCCGCCGCCCGCGCCGCAACGGCCGCGTCCGAGCAGACAGGGCAGTCAGGATCGCGCCGCAGCCGCAGTTCCGTGAACGTGGCCTCCAGCGCGTCGAAGAGGACGAGCCGTCCGGCCAGGGTGTCGCCGATCCGCAGGAGGATCTTGAGCACCTCGTTCGCCTGGAGGAGCCCCATGATTCCCGGCACCACGCCCAGCACGCCGGTTACGGAGCAACCCGGGGCGAGCTCCGGCGGCGGCGGCGTGGGGTAGAGGCATCGGTAGCACGGGCCCGCGTAGGGGACGAACGTCGTCAACTGGCCCTCGAACCGGAAGACCGAGGCGTGGACCACCGGGATCCCGGCCACCACGGCAGCATCGTTGAGCGTGTAACGCGTCTCGAACGTGTCGGTCCCGTCCAGGATGACGTCGTAGCCGGCGATGAGCCGCTCCACGTTGGCCGGGCCAAGGACCTCGTCGTAGGCGACCACGGAGACGTCCGGGTTGAGGGCGCGGACCGCCACCTCCGCCGAGACGACCTTCTTCAGGCCCAGCCGGTCCGTGGAGTGAAGGACCTGGCGATGAAGATTGCTGATGTCGACGACATCGAAATCCACGATTCCGATGGTGCCAACCCCGGCGGCTGCCAGGTAGAGGGCGGCAGGTGAACCGAGCCCGCCCGCCCCCACGAGGAGCACCTTCGACCGCAGCAACGTCACCTGCCCCTCGAGCCCGACCTCCGGCATCAGGAGGTGGCGGCTGTAGCGCCGCTTCTGCTCCGCGGTCAGGCCGGCCGGCCGAACCGACGGCAGTCCGAGCGCCTTCCACTCGGCGAACCCACCCGACATCGAGACGACGGTCGCGTAGCCCATGCCCTGCAGCGTCCGTGCGGCGAAGACCGAGCGGATGCCGCCGGCGCAGTAGAGGACGACCGGCCGCGCGCGGTCCGCCGCCTTCGTCTCGATCTCCTGCTCGAGGTGGCTCTTCGGGGCGAGCACGGCGCCGGGGATGTGCCCCTGCTCCCACTCGTCGGCCTCGCGGACGTCCACGAACAGGGTGGCAGGGTCGCCGCGCAGCGCATCGGCCTCCCGCGGGGTGACCTCGCGAACCTCCGCTCGCGCCTCGCGCAACAGGTCGGCGTAGGACTTGGTCATCGGGCGCCCGAGCTCGCGGGTCAGGCCCCTGCGGTCGTCGCGGCGTCCATCGCCGTGCCGGCGCCCGCGTCCGCGGAAGCACCCGTGGCCAGGTTGCCGCGCTCCTCGAGCGCGTGGCTGACCGTGTCCAGGCTGAGCAGCGCGCACTTGAGCCGCGCCGGGCTGATCTCGATGCCCAGGAGATCCAGGACGTCGGCGGCGGTCAGCTTCGCGACCTCGTCCACCGGCTTGCCCTTGATCTCGTCGGTAAGCAGGCTGGCCGACGCCTGGCTGATGGCGCAACCACGGCCGGTGAACGCAACCTCGGCGACCATCCCGTCGCGGATCCCCAGCATCATCGTGATGCGGTCGCCACACAGCGGGTTCGCGCCCTCGTAGCGCGCGTCGGGAGCCTCGATGATCCCGAAGTTGTGCGGGTGTCGGTAGTGCTCGAGGATGTAGTCGCGGTAAAGGTCGTCCATGGGCCGTGAAGTCTAGCGCGGTCGGGCGATCCGGGCGCAATCCCGACCGATGCGGTCGGGATTCAGGCCCCTCCCCGGAACGCCGCGACCGCGTTCGCCAGACCCTGCTCGTAGACGTCGATAAGGCGGTCCCACCCGGCGTCCATCTCGGCGTCCACCTGCTGTCGGGCGGGGTCCGCGTCGAACCAGGCCACGGTCCGCCGGATCCCCTCCGCGAACGGCGTCGTGGCGCAGAAGTCGGGCACGAAGCGCTTGATCTTCGTGGTGTCGAAGACGGCGCTCACGGACTTGTCGCCCAGCAGCGTGCCCTCCATCTCCGGCAGACAGGCCACGATGAAGTCGGACGCGATGTGGACGATCTTCGCCTCCGCGCCCGCGGCGGCAGCGACCTGCCGGTAGATCTCGTCCCAGGTCAGGACCTCGTCCGACATGATGTTGAAGGCGTGGCCGATCGCCTGGCGGTGACCCAGCAGGCCCACGAATCCCTTGGCGAAATCGCTGTTGTGCGTGATCGTCCACAGCGACGTGCCGTCGCCGGGCACGATGAGCGGCTTCCCCTGGCGCATCCGCGCAATCCCTGTGAAGGGCCGCTCCCAGCTGTTCAGGACCAGCGGGACCTGGGTATCCCCGTAGGTGAGCGACGGGCGGACGATCGTGACCGGAAACCCGTCGTCGCGGTACGCGCGCAGCAGGCGCTCCTCGCAGGCGATCTTGTTGCGCGAGTAGTCCCAGAACGGGTTCGCGAGCGGCGAGTCCTCGCGCAGGAGCCAGTGACCCAGCGGCTTCAGGTAGGCGCTCGCGGAGCTGATGAAGACAAACTGGTCGGCCCGGTCGCGAAAGAGGCGCAGGTCGCGCTCGATGTCGTCGGGGGTAAAGGCGATCCAGTCCACCACGACATCGAACCGGTGGCCGGCCAGCGCTCGCTTCGTCGCCGCCTCGTCCCGAAAGTCCGCCACGAGCGATGTCGCGCCGCGCGCCCGGTCCGGATCGCTGCCGCGATTCAGGAGGAACAGCTCCACGCCGCGCTCGACGGCCAGGCGGGTACAGGCGCTGCTGATCAGGCCGGTGCCACCGATGAACAGCACCTTCATCGCTCGCCTCCCTCGCGATCGGCCCGCGAGCCCAGAGTTTCGGGATCTCGCGGGAACCAACGCCCGTCATTGTCCCTGAGGCCGGGCGGCGCGTCGAGTCCAGCCGATTCCAGGCGCCACTCGCCGCCGCAGCAGCGAGCGCACTGCCACGCCTGCCGCTCGCGCCCTGACAGGGGGGACAGCGATGGTCCCGCGTAGAAGGAAGTCGGGGGCACGCTGACCGCGGGTTTGGTCGATCGGAGAGAGAGCGGGGCAGAGGCTAGTTCGTCGTCGACGGCCGCGTCAC
>JADGQG010000201.1 GCA_017882025.1 Chloroflexota bacterium | reverse complement strand
AGCCGCGCGCCCGGGCTTCGGCGCGCCACGCACCGGGTTCGGGCTGCCGAGCCTGCGGCGCAACGTCTGCCCGCACTTCTACATGACAGGCATCCGCGGTTCCGTTCCGATCCAGGCGCCGCACCTCCTCAAGGCCCTGGTCCGCCAGGACCAGACCATCTCGCGATGCCAGCTTCGCGGCGGTGTCCACATGGAGCAGGGGTACGTGAACGACGTGTGCCTCGGGTCCCGCTTCAACCAGTGCGTCTTCTACGAGGACGACCTGGACCAGTGAGCGGGGTGGAGGGCGGCGACCTCCCGGCCTCCTTCACCGAGTCGGTTGCCGCTCTCCAGGCGCGTGGGCGGTTCGGGATCCGCCTGGGCCTGGGCCGGACGCGGGCCCTGCTGGCGGCCCTTGGGCACCCCGAGCAGGGAATTCGCGGCGCGCTCATCGGCGGGACCAACGGCAAAGGCAGCGTGGTGGCGCTCGTTGGCGCCTGCCTTGTCGCGGAGGGGTATCGCGCGGGCGAGACTCCCAAGCCGCACCTCGTGAGCTACCGCGAGCGGATCCGGATCGCCGGGCACCCGATCACGGCAGCCGATTTCACGCGCCTCGTCCGCGCCGGGCTGCCGGTCGCCAATGAGGTTGCCCGCCGCCACGGCCCGCCGACGGAGTTCGAGCTGCTGACGGCGCTCGCATTCCGCCATTTCGCGGGCGTGGGCGTGGACCTCGCACTCGTCGAGGTGGGTCTGGGTGGCCGGCTCGACGCCACTCACGCCTGGGATGGCGGGGTCGCCGCGATCACGAACGTCGACCTCGACCACACCGAGTACCTGGGGCCGACCGTCGAGGCGATCGCGCGAGAGAAAGCGGCGATCATCATGCCCGGCGATGTCGCCATCACCGGGGCCACGGGCCCGGCCCTGGGGCCGATCCGGCGCCGGGCGCGACGTGCCGGGGTCACCCTTGTCGAGGTGAGCCCGGCACGGGTTCTAGCGGCCGATCGGCACGGCCTGTTCGTGGAGCTGCCGGGCCTGGGAGCCGTTCGGGTCGGCCTGCTGGGCCGGCACCAGGCGGCGAACGTTGCCGTCGCAGATGCGGTGCTGGATGCGCTGGGCGCGGCCGGGATCGCGCACGTCGGCCCCGAAGCCCGGCGGACAGGTTACGCGGCGGCGCGCTGGCCTGGCCGGCTCGAGCTGCTGGACCTGCCCGCCGCCGGACCGCGCGGCGCCGACGCGGAGGTCCTCCTCGACGGGGCGCACAACCCTGCCGGCGCGCGGTCGCTCGCCGCCGCGCTCGACGAGCTGCGGCCGGAGCTGCGTGGCTTCGCCGGCGGGACGGTCTCCGGCGGCACGGTTGCCCCGGCCTCCGCGCCGGTGACGCTCGTGATCGGGATGATGGCCGACAAGGACGTCGACGGGCTGATCGCGGCGCTCGGGACGTCGCGCGCGCTCGCCGGCGCGCGCGTCATCGCGACTGCGGTTCCCGGCGCCCGGGCCCTGGCGCCGGAGGCGCTCGCCGCGCGCTGGCACGGAGCCCACCCGGACGCCGACATCCGGGTTGCGCCCGATCCGGCGGCGGCAGTCGACCGCGCCGTCGCGACCGCCGAAGGGCCGGTCGTGGTGGCCGGATCGCTCTACCTGGTGGGGGCGGCGCGGGCGCGGCTCGTGGACGACCCCGAGCTCCGGGATCCGGGCGACGCGGGCTCGGCGTAGGATCGCGGCACGATGTCCGGCCAGCCCGACCCCGCCGCCCCCATTCGCGACACCGCGGACCTTGCGGGGCTGGGGCGCTACCTGCCTCGCGAACGCGGCGTGGTCCCGCCGGACCCGGGCCGCGGCGGCGGCGCGGCCACCTCGTCCTTCGCGGTCCCGTCCGATTCCTCCCCCGGCTTGCCGGGCTGGCCCGCTCCGCTTGCGATCGGGCCGCGGACGTTCGCCTGGGGAAGCCGGACCTTCCTGATGGGCATTCTCAACGTCACGCCGGATTCGTTCTCCGGCGACGGGCTGGTCGCGGCCGGCGGCGACCCGGTTCGCGCCGCGGTTGCGCTGGCCCGGTCGATGGTGGCCCAGGGCGCCGACCTGCTGGACGTCGGAGGCGAGTCGTCCCGGCCGGGCCATACACCCGTCAGCGTGCTGGACGAGGTCACCCGCGTCGTTCCCGTGATCCGCGCCCTGCGGGCGGCGCTGCCGGAGACGCCGCTCTCCATCGACACGACGAAGCCCGCCGTGGCCGAGGCGGCGCTTGCCGCCGGCGCCCACCTGCTCAACGATGTCTGGGGGGTCGCCGCAGACGCCGGGCTTGCTCGCGTCGCCGCCGCGCATGGGGTCCCGCTGATCGTGATGCACAACCGGGCCGAGGCCCGCTACGTGAACCTGGTCCCGGAGATCCTTGCCGACCTCCAGCGTGCGCTGGAGCGCGCGCTCGCCGCGGGCGTCGCGTGGGATCGGCTGATCGTCGACCCCGGATTTGGCTTCGGCAAGGCGCCGCATCACAACATGGCCCTGCTTCGAGACCTCGGGTCACTCCGGCTGTTGGGCCGGCCGATCCTGCTGGGGACCTCCCGCAAGTCGACGCTGGGCAAGGTCCTCGACCTCCCGGCCGACCTGCGTGTAGAGGCGACGCTGGCGACCACCGCCCTCGGCATCGCCGCCGGCGTGGACATGCTGCGGGTGCACGATGTGGGGCCGAACGTGCGGGCTGCACGGATGGCCGACGCGGTGGTGCGCGGTTGGGACCCGGATGGCGGCGCATGACCGACCGGATCGAGCTGCGCGGCATGCGCTTCGATGGTCGACACGGCGTGCTCCCGGGGGAGGCGACGGTGGCTCAGCCGTTCGATGTCGACGTGGTCGTCGAGCTTGACCTCGCGGCCGCCGGGACGACCGACGACCTGGCCCGGACCATCGACTACGGCGCCGTCTTTCGCCGGGCGCGGGCGGTTGTCGAGCAGGGACCGCACGTGGCGCTGATCGAGACGCTCGCCGAACGGATCGCGGCCGACGTGCTGGCGGCCTATCCGGCCATCGATGCGGTCACGGTTCGCGTGCGCAAGCCCCGGGCGCCGCTTCCCGGGATCTTCGGCTGGGCCGGCGTGGAAATTCGGCGCGAACGCGGGCGGGCCTGAACCCGCCGGGCTGGCGGTTCGGCCCGCGCCCCCCCGCCAGTCGCCAACGGTTCAGCGTCAAAGGCTGGCGGGGCGCGTTCCGAGCGTCAGCGTCAGCGTGATCGCCTTCCCTCCGCGGAGAATGTCAAGTGCCACGGTTGCGCCCGGAACGTACTCCGTGAGGATGTCGTCGAGAGGGGCGATGGCGGTGATCTTGACCCCGTCCACCGAGGTGATGATGTCGCCCTCCGCGAGTCCCGCCTTCGCGGCGGGGCTGCCCGGGACGATCGCCGGGTCGGTGGCG
>JADGQG010000200.1 GCA_017882025.1 Chloroflexota bacterium | reverse complement strand
TCGTGCCAGAAGCCGGTCAGGGCGTCGGCGACGGCTTCCTGTTGATTTGGTGTCAGGCGCCGGCCGAACTCACGCTCGATGAGGCGGAAGTGCTCGACGAACGCCTCGTCGTGCCGCCGCCGTCCCTCCGACGTCAATGCGACGCGGACCCCGCGCCGGTCGCCGGCGACCGATTCGCGCCGCACCAACCCGGCCGCCTCGATGCGATCGACAAGTCGGGTCAGGCCGCTCCGCGTGAAGAGGGAGCGCTCCTCCAATTCCTGCATCCGGAGTCCGTTGCCGGGGGCGTCGTAGAGCTGGGCAAGCACGTCGAGCCAGGTGAGCGGGAACCCCTCTCGAGCGAGGAGCTCGCGTTCGGCGGTGCGGAGCACCTTGGCGCTCGCGAAGAGCACGCCGCGCCAGGCATCGTTCCAGCGCGTGGCGGGGCGGGTGGGGTCGTCGTTCGGCTCCATGCCAGCAGAGTACACCATGACTTCTGCATTGCCAACTACTGCTCATTCAATTATTGACATGACAGTGTATGCGTCTACACTGTCTGGGAGGACCCACGGTGAGACGTCCCCACCATGGCCCCTCGCGACAAGGAGATCTCCCAATGGCGACGCTCTTCGTTCGACACCAGGTCGCCGACTACGCTGCATGGCGTCGGGTCTACGACGCGCTCGGGCCGACACAGAAGGCCGGCGGCGTGACGGCGGAGGCGGTCTACCAGGCCGTTGATGACCCGAACAACCTCACGGTGACGCACGAGTTCGCGACGCTCCAGGCGGCCCAGGCGTGGGCCGCGAGCCCGGAACTTCGGACCGCGATGCACGACGCCGGCGTCGTGGGCGCGCCAACAATCTGGTTCACCAGCCGCGCATAGGCCATCCGCGATGACTTCGCGTCCGATGGCCTTGCTCTGCGGCGCAGTCGTCTCGGTGAGCGGTGGAGTGGTGGTGGCTGCGGCCGGCCTGGGTCCGGTGTGACCGCCAACCTGGCGGCGCGCATTCGGGCAGCGATTCGGGGTCGTCCGGACACCGCGGCATCGACCGCCACCCACGTGATGGAGAACCTGACGGCCTTTCAGGCCGATCCCTGCGCGTCGACATGGTACGGCTTCGTCGTGCGGCTGAGTCTCCTTGTCGACCCGTCCGCGGTGTCGGGCGTGCTTGGTGAGCTGGACCCTTTCCCAGCGGTCACCGCGCTGGCCTTGGCCGATGTCAGGCTGGCGCAGGGCGCCACCGCTGAACGCGCGTCCGAGTGATCTCGAGGTCGCCGGCGGGCCGTAGCCGCAACGCCTTCCTCGCAAGCTTCTCTGGAGAGCCCACCTCAACGGCGACGTCCGACTCGACACGAGGCCTCCATGAATGGGTCAGTCGGCCCGGAGACAGCGTCACGATAACGGCGTGGAATGTGGCGCTGGCCGTTCGGCGGCCCCCGCGCCTAACCTACCCTGGACCCAATAGAAAGAGACAGCGGGAGGGATCGCATGACGCTGCGCGAGATCCAGGAGCCGATCAAGGTGCGCTACCGCGAGGAACCCGACGCGGCGCGGATCACCCTCCGGGCAACCGGCAGCACGGCCGATGGCGCGATGAGCTGCTCGGTCGACCTCGGGCGCGCGCTCTACGCGGCGGGGGCGCACCCGGGCGTCGGCGGCAGCGGAACCGCGGCCTGCTCCGGTGACCTGGCCCTCGCCGCGCTCGCGGCCTGCGCGCAGCTCACCTGCCAGATGGTCGCCGCGAACATGGGTCACGAAGGGGTCGCCGTGTCCGTCACCGTCGAAGGTGACCTGGACCTGCGTGGGACGCTGGGCACCGCCGACGTCCCCGTCGGCTTCGAGGCAATCCGCCTCCAGTTCGGACTCTCGGGCGATGTGTCCGCCGAGCGCCTCGAGAAGCTGAAGGAGCGGACCGAGCGCTACTGCGTCGTCCTCCAGACCCTGCTGGTGCCGCCCCCGATCGAGGTCCGCTGGTCCATCGATTGACCGCCGGGCATTCGGAAGTCGAGCTTCTGAAGGCGGAGAGCCCGAGCGTCGACGCCGTCGGTCTGATGGCGTCCGGAAAGCCCTCTTTTCGGGACGGATCAAGCCCCGGACTATCTGCTCACGGACGGACTGCGGCCGTTCGGCTGCCCTCTGAACGTCGCCGATACCTTCAGCACGCTATGCGGAGACATCGTGTCGGACAGGGCCTTGCGATCTCTCGCCTGTCGGCGCGTGTTCAGCCAGCCAGCTCCGGCAGGATCGGGTAGGGCCAGAGGATCTCGCCGCCGCTCGGGGTGACACGGTAGACGTCCTCGAAGCGGACGCCGCCAAAGCCCGGAATCGCCAGAACCGGATGGCCGATGGTGACGGTCATCCCCTCCTGGAGGCGGAGGTTCCGGTGCGGCGGAATGATCGTCGAGGCCGGCGGCTCCTCGAAACGCAGACCGATTCCGTGGCCGATGCCGTAGACGCCGAACTCGGCGAGTCCATGGCGGGCACGGACCCCGGCGGCCAGTGCGTCGAGCTCGCCGACCGTGGCGCCTGGGCGCATCGCGGGACGCACCTCATCGATGAGCTCGCGATAGGTGGCCAGGAGTTCGCGCTGTCGCTCGTCTGGCTCGCCCAGCACGAAGGTCCGGGCCAGGTTCGCGCAGTAGCCCTCCACCTGGGGCGTGAGATCGATCAGAGCGAGCTCGCCCTGCTCGAGGGGCTTCGGGCTCTGCCGGCCATGGAGCATGCACGTCTCGATCCCGAAGTTGACGTAGAGGGGCGTGCTCGTGCGCTCCGCCCCGGCCTGCATCATCGCGTGGAGCGCCTCGGTCGCCACTTCGTGGGCGGTCACCCCCGGGCGGAGCAGCTCGCGGGCCCGATCCATACCGAGACCGGCGATCCGCTGTGCCTCGGTCATGAGGGCGAGCTCATCGGGGTCCTTGATCGCGCGCAGCGGATCCATGACAGGGTCGGACGAGACGAGCTCGACTTCCGGGTTCACCTTGCGGAACAGGTCAACGAGGAACGCCGGCGTCTCGAACCATAGCTGCATGCCAACCTTGGGACGTTCTCCCGGTGGTGGCGACCCGACCGCCGCGACAATCTCCCGCAGGCGCCCCACGATGTCACCGATCTGGCCCCCGACCGAGCCGAAGACCCGCACCTCACCGTTGGCGAGACTGGCCCGCAGCTCCGGCTCCTCGCCGCTGAAGGCGATGAGCTCAGGTGGGCCCTCGAACGGGATGAGCGCCCGCGGTTGTGAGCGGTCGGTTCCGAAGAGGTAGCGGAAGTCATCGTGGTTCATGACCACGACGGCGACCAGGCCCTCCTCGCGCATGCGGGCCTGGACCCGCGCGATGCGATCAAGACGGACGTTGATGGAGCCTCCTCGCCGGCCTCCGGCGCACACTCCACCCGGCCTCGGGTGGGTGGCCTGTTGCGATGGACACGATTGTGCTCCTGGCCGCTCGTGCCGGCGCGGGCCTCGCGCCGACGATCC
>JADGQG010000004.1 GCA_017882025.1 Chloroflexota bacterium | reverse complement strand
ATCTATCACGCCGGCTGCACCGACTACCCTGACCCTACCTACCCATGACCCTGTAACTAGGGCAGCAGCGTCGCTTGCGCGACGGCCTTTACTGTACCCCGTCACGACGCTCACGCCAAGGGTTTTTGTTCGTCCGCGCATTAATATCTCGCAACATTCGCGCCGTTTGGCCGGCGAAGGTTGCGGCGGGAGGTCGGGCAAGCGTCGCGATCGGTTCGCAGCCCCCGAACGGTCGGCCGTCGGTCAGGCCTCCTCGATCGTCACCGAGGTCATGGCAACGGGCGAATCGGGATAGTCGCGGCTGTTGCGCGGCGCCGCGGCGATCGCGTCGACCACGTCCATACCGTTGAGCACCTCGCCGAAGCGGGTGTAGTTCTTCGGGAGCTTGCCGCGCAGGTCCTGGTGGCAGATGAAGAACTGCGATCCGTTCGTATTCGGGCCGGCGTTCGCCATCGCGAGCGCGCCACGCCCGTAGTCGCCGGTAAAGGGCTCGTCCTCGAACTTGTAGCCCGGCCCGCCGGAGCCGACGCGGCCGGCATTGCGGATCTGGCCCTTCTCGTCCATTCGGCCGAACTCGCCGTCGCCAGCCTGGACCACGAAGCCCGGGATGACGCGGTGGAAGATCACGCCGTCGTAGAAACCCTGCCTGGCGAGCTTGATGAAGTTGCCGGCCGCCTTCGGAGTTCCGACGTCGTCGAGCTCGACGACGATCTGGCCCTTGGTGGTCTCGATGGTTGCCTTCGTCACGGGTGCTCCTTCAGTCAACTGGGGTGGCGGCGGGGCCGTCGCGGGATCGGCAGGTGATGTCGTCAGGGACGCGTCACGGTTGCCTTCGTGATCATCGGCCGCGGGTCGAGCGCGGCGTTGTCCGGCTCGCCGGAGTTGGGCAGGGCGGCGATCGTATCCACGGTATCCATGCCTGACGTCACCTCGCCCATGATCGCGTAGGTGTTGGTTTGCGCGAGCACGCTGCCAGCCTCATCTTTCAGGACGATGAAGAACTGCGAGCCCTGCGAGTTGGGCGTGCTCGTGCGGGCCATCGCCACGGTCCCGCGCCGGTACGGCGTGGTCACCGGGTCGTCCGCGATCGTGTAGCCGGGGCCGCCGCCCCCGACGTGTGCCGCGTCCACGTTCGGCGCCCGGCCATACTGGCCGTCGCCGCCCTGGATGACGAAGCCCGGCACGAGCCGATGGAACACCACGCCGTCGTAGAAGCCGCAGGCGGCGAGTGCGACGAAGTTGCCGGTCGCGTTCGGGGCCAGCGAGCCGGTGACCTTGATCACGATGCTGCCCTTCTCGGTGGCCAGGGTGACCGTCGCCGTATCGGTCGCGGCCATCGGCGCCGGCGCGCTCGTCGGGCATCCCGTCAAGCCCGTGCTCGCTGCCGCGCTTGCGGCGGGGGTCGGGGTGGCGCTCCCGGAACACGCGCCCAGCAGGAGTACCGCGGCCCCGGCCAGGGCGACGGGGCGGCGAAGCGATCGGACGCTCATGCGGCGGCCTCCATGGCGGCGGGGTACTCGATGCGGCCGGAGAGGAGAACCTCTCCGAGGAGGATGCCGGTCACGCCGGCATCCCGCAGGCGACGAATGGCCGCGAGGTCGGTGACCCCGCCGGCGATCACGACCTCGACATCGAGGTCGCGCACGAGGCGCTCGACGAGCGCGGGATCGGTCGCGCCGCCGCCGTGCGAGAGCACGAACCGCCGCACGCCGAGGCCCACCAGCTCGGCCGTGACGTCGTCGAAGCTCGGCCGGCGCAGGCGCTTCCACGGGTACTCCGCGAAGCGCTCCGGACGCGGGTCCAGCCCGACTGCCAGCCAGTCACCGGCCACCTCGACGCACGCGCGCAGCGTCGCATCGTCGTCGGCGACGCCCATCGCGAGCAGGACCCGGGTGGCGCCGGCCGCGAACGCGAGCCGGATGTTGTCCGCGCCCTCCATCCCGCCCGCGACCTGGAGCGGAACGCCGACCCGACCGGCGACCCGCCCCACGGCCTCCAGGTTGACCGGCCGGCCCTGCTGCGCCCCGTCGAAGTCGACGAGGTGGATCGACCGGGCGCCCAGCGCGACGAACCGCTCGGCGATCACCTCGGGTCGGTCGCTGGGAGCGCCGATCCCGGCTGCGGCACCGGGCCAGTGGACGATCCGCGAGCGGCCGCCGGCAAGGTCGATCGAGGGGATGATGAGCACGCGCTTCCGGCTCAGGCGCCGGCCGCCGCAGCCGCACCGACCGTGCTGCCGGCCGTCTCCGCGAGGGCGGCCCGGACCGCCACGAGCGTTGCGTCGATATCGTCGACGGTGATCCCGTAGTGCGTCACGGCCCGGATCGTCCCGTGCGGGTACGTGACCATGAGCACGCCCTGCGCCTCGAGCGCGTCGAGGAACGCGGCCCGGTCGCGGGCAACCCGGAAGATCACGAAGTTGGTCCGGGCGCGGGCGGGATCCAGGCGACCGGGCGTTGGCTGCGCTGCCCCGCCCGGCGATTCGATGCCTGCCATGTCCGCCAATCCCTCGGCCAGGCGACGGGCGTTCGCATGGTCCTCGGCAAGGCGGGGGATCATCCCGTCGGGCCCGTCGGAGAGGGCGAGGAGGCCCGGCGCGGCGAGCACGCCGACCTGGCGCATGCCGCCGCCCAGGAGCTTGCGCGCACGCCGGGCGCGCCAGATGTAGGCGCGCGACCCGACCACCACCGAGCCGATCGGGCAGGCGAGCCCCTTGCTGAGGCAGAACGTGACGGAATCGGCGGGCCCGGCGAGCGCGGCGGGGTCCACGCCCAGCGCCACGACCGCGTTGAAGAAGCGGGCGCCGTCAACGTGGAGGGGCACGCCCTGTGCGTGGGCCACGTCCGCGACCGCCTGCGTGTAGGTGACGCTCAGGGGCTGGCCCATCGAGTGGGCATGCGTGTTCTCGATCGCCACGAGGCCGCTCAGCGGCTCGTGCGGGTCCTCCGGGTCGCGGAAGGATTCGGCCACGAGGCCCAGGTCCAGCGTGCCGTCGGCACGGTCCGGGAGGGCCCGGATGCTCGTCCCGACGACGACGGCGTGACCGGCGGCCTCGTCCATGACGAGATGGCTCTCGGCGCTCGCGATCGTCTCCTGGCCACGGCCCAGGTGCGCCATCTGCGCCACGAGGTTGCCCATCGTGCCCGAGGCGACGAAGAGACCGGCCTCCTTCCCGAGGAGCGCGGCCGCACGTTCCTCGAGCGCATTGACCGTCGGGTCGTCGCCGAAGACGTCGTCGCCGACCTCCGCCTCCGCCATCGCGTGCCGCATCGCTGGAGTGGGGTGGGTGACGGTGTCCGAGCGCAGGTCGATCCGGGGCATGGTCTGGCGAGGATATCGCGGCTGGGGCCGAGGCGCGTCCGCGGCGACGTCCAGAGGCGCGTCCGGCACGGCTTCCGTGCCTGCGACGGCCCGCGGATGCCGCGCGTCGGGCCGGGGAGCGACAGCATCACCCGGCCTCTGCTACCATCTGCCGGCCGTGGACCCGTGGTGTAGCGGCCCAACATGCCTGCCTGTCACGCAGGAGATCGCCGGTTCGAATCCGGTCGGGTCCGCCATCGTCCGCGCCGCTACACGCCCCGCCGCGTGCGGGGCGTCTCGATTCCTCGGATCGCGAGCCGCGCCGCCGCGCGTGCCACAATCCGCGATATGAAGCGCGCATCCATCCTCGTCGTCCTCGCGCTGCTGGCTGGGGCGGGCGTCCTGGCCTGTGGCGGCGGCCCGCCCGGCGAGTCGCCCGTGGCCACGCCGTCGTCGGCGGCCACGGGGGCACCGATTACGGTGGTGCCGGGTGCCTCCGAGGTGCCCGGCTCGTCGGCGCCGGGTCCGGTCGCGGCGGCGACCCCAACCCCAACCGTCTCCCCGACCCCGACGAACTCCGCGGCCCCATCACCGGCAGCGGGCCTGGCCGACGTCCCGATCGTTCCGGTCGTCCAGTTCCGGTCGGCGCTCGAGAACGTGCTCCCCGCCGATGCCGCCACGGCCCTCGCGGGGACCTCGAGCCGGTTCAGCGGCCTCCTGCTCGTCCGCGCCGAGGCGCCTGCGATCCTGGCCGCGCTCGGGCTTGCCCAGGCGCCGCGGACGAGCCTGACGCTCGTCGCGGACGCTGGCGCCCTGGCCACGGCCCTCGCCGCGAACCGCGGCCGCCTCGGGTTCCTCCGCGCCGACGCCGTCGGGCCCGCCGTCCGGGCTCTCGCCTGGAGGGGCAGCGCGCTGTTCGGCGTGGATCGGGTCGCGTCGGTTGCCGCCTGGCCGCTGACCGCTCGCCTCCCGGCTGCCGCCCACCCGTTCTCTCCGTCGCGCCTGTGGACTGTGGCCGCCGCGGGCGACATCATGCTCGACCGCGGCGTCTACCGAGAGACGATCCTCCGGGGCCGCGGCGTTGACTTCCCGTTCGGCGGCGGCCGGGCCGCGATCACGGGGCACCGCTGCTGCACGAGCTTCGGCTGGCCGATCCCGCTCACCCGGCGCCTCGGCAACGCGGGGGCCGTCCGCGAGATCGTGGCCGGGGCCGACCTCGCGTTCGCGAACAACGAAGGACCGGCGCCGGTCAACGCGAGCTACCACACGTCGGGGACGGTATTCACCTTCGACCAGCGACTGCTCGCGGGCGTGGACCGGGCGGGCTTCGACTGGGTGAGCCTGGCCAACAATCACATCGGTGACGCGGGCTCGAAGGGCGTCCTCGAGACGATCGCCGCTCTCGACCGGCTGGGGATCCGTCACGGCGGTGCCGGCCGAAACGCGACTGCGGCCCGCGCCCCGTCGATCTTCGCGGTCGGCGGCGTGAAGGTCGCGGTCCTGGGGCGCGACGCGATCGCCGCCCGGTACTGGGCCGGGGCATCCAAGGTGGGCAGCGCGGGCCTGGTCCGCGACCAGGTGGTCGCCGACATCCGGGCGGCGAAGGCAGCCGGCGCGGACGTCGTGATCGTCTACCCGCACTGGGGCGTCGAATACCACGCCACCCCGACGGCCGGCCAGCGCGCCCTCGCGAAGGCGATGATCGACGCCGGCGCCGACCTCATCATCGGCAACCACGTCCACTGGGCCGCCGCGATGGAGGTCTACAAGGGCAAGCCGATCTGGTACGGCCTCGGAAACTTCGTGTTCGACCAGACGTGGTCCGAGCAGACCCAGCAGGGGCTCCTGCTGGAGCTCACCTTCAGCGGGAAGACGCTGGTCCAGGCGCGGATCCACCCGCTGGAGATCCTCGACTCCTCGCAGCCGAACCTGCTGGACTCGGCGGGCGGCGGAACGGTTGTCATGGACCAGGTCTTCGGGGCCTCGAAAGGCCTGCTGCCCTGGTGAGACGCCCAACGCTGCAGGCGCGGGCAGTACCCGGGTCCGCAGCCGGGGCTGGGCGGCCCACGCTGCCCGCCGCCGTCAGTCCAGCCCGTCGAAGAGGTCCGCCTCCGGATAGCGCGTGGTCACCTGTGCCGCGCGCAGGATGAACGTCTCCTCGCCCATCAGCTCCGCCATGGCGTCGGGCCCCATTGCCAGCAGCGGGCTCTTCATCGAGAGCTGTGTCCGGTGGGCCAGGAGCGCGGACCAGCGCTGCGACGAGAACCGGGCGCAGTCCACGCGCGTCGTGATCTCCTCGTCGTCAACGGTGGAGCGCCGCATGAAGTCCTCCCATGCCGCCAGGGCCGCCTCGTCCGCCGGATCCGGCCGCGACCAGAAGGAGCGGACGCCCGCCGCCTCCATCCGGGCCCCCAGCGCCTCGCGTCGACCGCGTCCCATGGCCTGCTCGTAGAGCTTCGCCGGCGCCCACGGGCCCAGGCCGCCATCCGCCTCGACCAGCCCGGTTCCGCCGTGCTCCGGGGCCAGCTGTTCCGGGTACCACTCGGGGTCGCCCGCCCGGTAGAACGCGCCGACCGCGACACGGTGCGCGTTCACGTGATCGGGGTGCCCATAGCCGCCGAAGCTGTTGTAGGCAGTGATCACATCGGGCCGGTAGCGGCGGACCATCCAGACCAGCCGCCCGATCGCCTCGTCACGGTCCGCCTGCCAGAAGCTCCGCGGGTCACGGTTGCCCGACTCGCCCATCATCCCGGAGTCGCGATAGCCCAGGTTCTCCCATTCGGTCACCCCGAGCGCGCCCATCGCCGCCTCCAGCTCCGCGGCTCGGATCTCGCCGAGGCGCCGGTGGTTCTGCGGCGTATCCAGCTCCGGGTCGACGATCTCGCCGAGCTCGCCGCGCGTACAGGTGACCAGGACGACGCCGTGGCCGTCCGCGATTGCCTTTGCCATCACGCCACCCGTCCCGATCGTCTCGTCGTCGGGATGGGCGTGGACGGTCATGAGCGTCCGGCGGCGATCGGGGGGTGAGGTCGCGGGTGTCGTCTCCATCCACGCATGCTAACCGCGAGGCGCCGATCGGTCGGCCGGCGTTCTTCCGCGCCCGGCGCCGCGTCCGCGCCGTACCATCCCCGCGATGACAGCGCCGTCGGCCGCCGGCCCCCTCGCCGGGATCCTCGTCGCGGACTGCAGCACGGTCCTCGCCGGGCCGTACTGCACGATGCTGCTCGCGGATCTCGGCGCGGACGTCGTGAAGGTAGAGCCGCCGGAGGGCGACGGGACGCGGGGCTGGGGCCCGCCCTGGGTGGGCAAGGGATCCAACCGCACCGCGGCCTACTACCTGGCGGTGAACCGGAACAAGCGCTCGATCCGCCTGGACCTCAAGGCCGACGCCGGGCGGGACGCCCTCCGCCGCCTCCTGGGCCGCGCCGACGTCCTGGTGGAGAACTTCCGCGTGGGCGGGTTTGCACGCCTCGGCTTCGACGACGCTGCGCTGGAGGCGTTGAACCCGCGGCAGGTGCACCTCGCGATCTCGGGCTACGGCCCGACCGGACCCGAGGCGACCGCCCCCGGCTACGATTTCATCGTTCAGGCGGTCTCCGGCCTCATGTCACTCACCGGCGCCCCCGATGACGCGGGTGGTCTCCCGACGAAGACCGGTGTCGCGGTGAGCGACCTGACGACGGGCATGCTCGGCGCGGTCGCCGTGCTCGCGGCGATCGCCGGGCGCGATCGCAGGGGGTCGCCAGCCTTCGGGCGGGGACAGCGGATCGACATCTCCCTGCTCGGGTCGACGCTCGCGTGGCTCGCCAACCAGGCCCAGAACTACTTCGTCACGGGGGTGTTGCCGACGCGCCGCGGCAACGCGCACCCGAACATCGTGCCCTACGACACGTTCGCGACCGCTGACGGATTGATCGTGGTAGCTGTCGGCAGCGAGCGTCAGTGGCCGCGCTTCTGCCGGGCGATCGGTGCGTCTGCTCTGACCGAAGACCCGCGGTTCGCGACGAACGGCGCCCGGGTGGCGAATCGCGATGCGCTTGGCACGCTGATTGCCGCGCTCCTGGCAACCGCACCGAGCGCGACGTGGCTGGAGCGCCTGGCCGCCGCGGCCGTCCCGGCCGGCCCGATCAACGATCTCGCGGCCGCGTTCGCGGCACCCCAGGTGGCCGCGCTCGGCGCGCTCATCGAGATGGAGCACCCAGTGCTCGGCCCGGTGCGCCAGGTGGCGCCGCCGTTCGTGCTGGGCGCGACGCCCGCCACGGTCCGCACGCCGCCGCCGCTGCTCGGCGAGCAGTCGGACGAGATCCTCGCCGAGCTGGGGTACGGGCCCGCCGAGATCGGCCGGATGCGAGCCGCAGGGACGATCTGATTCGGGGCGGCCCCTGGGTCGCGGCCCCGGAGCAGGACACGCGACCTCATCCGCCGAACCAACGAACGGGCCGGGAACCCGACTCGACGGATTCCCGGCCCGGGGGTGCCGGCCCCGCCCAGGGACGGCGCGCGGCCGGCTCGGCCGATGGGATTGGATCAGTGAGACATCGTGGCGCCAGAGCCCGCCTTGAAGACGCCCACGGCGCCTCGCCCGACGAAGTTGAAGGCGTGCGTCACGAAGGCGTAGCTGCCGTTCTCGGGGATCACCAGCTCGATGATCGCGGCCTGGGCCGGCGAGAGGTCAACAGCCTGGGATCCCCAGCCGTCCGGGTTGCCCTTCAGGAGCGAGACGCCTTCCTTGTGCACGGTGTCGAAGATCGTGCCGACGACGTGGAAGGAGCTGTCGATGTTGGGGCCGGCGTCAAGGATGAAGATCCGAATGCGGTCCTTTGCGGCCACGGGGATCGGGTTGTCCTTGTACTGGCTCGCGACGCCGTTGAAGACCACGAAGTCCGGGGACGGGGCGCCGGCGGCTGCCTTCAGGTAGTCGGCGGGCTGGCCCTGCGCGCCCAGGTACCACTCGCTCTGGACGAACGCATACTCGTGGTCCACCTTCGGGAACCCGCCCTTCGGCTCGACGATCACCATCCCGAACATGCCGTTCGCGATGTGCTGGAGCGTGGGCGCGGTCCCGCAGTGGTACATCCAGACGCCCGCGTAGTCGGCGCTGAAGGTGTACGTGAACGTTGCACCCGGCTTGATCTCGACCATCTGGTGGTCCATCGCCGTCTGGCTGGCGTGGAAGTCGATCGAGTGCGACATCTGGCCCTGGTTCGTCAGGTGGACCCGAACGGTGTCGCCCAGGTGTACGCGGATCGCCGGTCCGGGCACGGTTCCGCCGAAGGTCCAGGCATGGACGACGAAGCCATTCGCCACGGTGATGTCTTTCTCGATGATCGGGAAGTCGACGTCGTGGACGGTGCCCGGCAGAAGCGCGGGCGCCTCGGGCGGGTAGAGCGTGTAGGCGGGCGCGTTGGGGTCCGCGACCGGCGTCGCCGCCGAAGCCGTCGATCCACCCATTCCCGGCATCGCCGCCGGCGCGGCGCTCGCGGCGGCCGCGGGGGCGGGTGCCGGCGATGCCTGGCTTGCCCCGCCGCCGACGCTGGCGGTGGTCTGGCCACCCGGTGTGCCGATGGGAGCCGCCGCGTATGTCCACGTGGGGGCGTTGCCGCTGCTGCACGCCGCCAACGCAAATCCGAGCGCGAGCGCGAGCCCGGCCCTTCCAAGGTTGCTCTTCATGAGGCCGATCCTTCCCGGGCTCGAGTGCCCGTCGCCTGCACGAGCCTCGGTGCGCCGGTCCGGGCGATCCGCCCGTTCGACCAGCGGTCCCTTGACCGGGGTTCCCGTCGTGGCTAATCTAACACCAAGTCAGTTAGTATTGTCAAGAGGTTTCAGGTGGACCTCGTGGAATGGCCACGAGTGTGGCCGTGCTCGGCCCGGGTGCTGATCGCGGTACCCTCGCGGTGATGCCCGCCGTGACCAGGTCCCGGCTCGACCGAAATGCCGACCGCCGGATCACCGCCGGCGGGATCGCGGTCGCGGGCGGGTTCGTGGCGGCCGCGCTCGTATCGCTCGCGTTGCCGGCGGCCGCTCGCCTCGGCACCTGGTTGCCGCTCCACCTGGCCCTGGCGGGCGGCGCCGGGGTCGCGATCGGGTCGGCGATGCCCTTCTTCTCGTCCGCGCTCTCGGCGGCGCCCCCGGCGCCCGCGCGACTCCGCCTGGCCACGCTCGCCCTCCTCGCCGGCGGCGCGATCGGCGTCGCTTCGCGTGCGGCCGTCGGCGGCGGAGCGCTTCCTGTCCTGGGCGGGATCGCCTACCTGGCGGGGATCGTCGCGCTTTTCGCGGCGACGTTCCTGCCCCTTCGTGGTGCCCTGGGCCCGCGGCGGCCGCTCATCTCGCTGGCCTACGGCGCCGCGCTGGCGGACGTCCTGGCGGGCGCCGCGCTCGGGACGCTGTTCCTTGGCGGCTGGCTCCCGGTCGTCGGGTCGTGGGTAGGCCTCAAGCCGGCCCATGCCTGGCTGAACCTGCTGGGCTTCGTCAGCCTCGCGGTCACGGGCACGCTCACCCACCTCCTCCCCACCGTGCTGGGCGGACGGATGCTGCCGCGGACGTCATCGGTCGTGGCGGTCTGCGGCCTCGTCGTCGGGACGCCGCTGGTCGCGCTGGGCTTCGCGATCTCCGGTGGGCCGGGGCCGGCAGCGGACCTCATCGCGCGGTCCGGGGCCCTGGTCGCACTGGCCGGTGCGGCGGGCCTGGCGGGCTTCGCCCGGGATGCGGTCCGCGGGCGCGGCCGCTGGACCACGGAGGCGGGGTGGCATCGCCTCACGAGCTGGTCGCTCGTCGCGGCGGTGGGGTGGTTCGCGCTGGCCGTGAGCCTCGCCGCGAGCCGCGTCCTCATCGCCGGGGCGACGCCGGCCGGCTGGTCGTTGGTCGACGTGGCCGCGCCGCTCGCGCTCGGTTGGGTGGTCCAGGCGCTCGTCGCGAGCTGGAGCCATCTCCTGCCGTCGATCGGCCCGGGCGATCCGCCTGCCCACGCGCGCCAGCGCCGCCTGCTCGGACGCGTCGCGTCGGCGCGGATGCTCGGTCTCAACCTCGGGACGGCGTTCCTCGCCGTGGGGCTGCCGGCCGACCTGCCGGGTGCGTCGATCGTGGGCGTGCTGCTCGTCGGCGCCTCGGTCGGGACGTCACTCGCCCTCGCGGCGGCTGCGCTCCTCGGCGTCCGGCAGGTGGCCGCCCCGGCGCGCGGGTAGCTCGGTCAGGCGCGCGCCCGCCAGCGTGGCCAGGAGCGCGTCCTGGGCAGCGAAGAAGACGTCGTGCACGTCGCAGAAGCCATCCGTTCCGCATGGGCCCGCGCGGAGGACGCACGATCGGCGACGGCCGTCACCCTCGACCGCCTCCACGACGTCGAGCAGTGATATCTGGTCGGCGGACCTGGCGAGCCGGTAGCCGCCGGCCCGCCCGGTCTCGGCACTGACGAGCCCGGCGGCCGAGAGGTCGCCCATCACCTGGGGCAGGAACCGGACCGGAATCGCCATCTCCTCGGCGATGCGGCGAACGGAGAGGAGCCGGCCGGCGGGCGCCCGCGAGAGCGCCAGCATCGCCCGGACACCGTAGTCGCCCCGTTTCGTCAGCTCCATGCGCACGACGACGAGTATGGCGCGGCGCCGGAGTCGCCGATTGCCCGGCTGGTAGACTCGCTCGCCCGGGCCCGCGTGGCGGTCGACGGGAGGGCAGGGAGGGTTCCAATGGCGGACGAGCGTGAGCGCTGGGCACTGATCCTCGGCGCCTCGAGCGGGATGGGCCAGGCGGCCGGGCTGGCGTTCGCCAGGGCCGGCTACCAGATCGCGGGCGTGCACCTCGACTTCCGGGCCGGCCTCGCGCACGTGGAGGAAGTCAAGGCCGCGATCGTCGCGGCCGGTTCCGAGGCGCTCTTCGTCAACATGAACGCGGCCGACGATGAGAAGCGGGCCGACGCGCTGGGCCAGCTGCGCGCCCGTTTCGACCGCTCGATCGCCGAGGGTCGGCGGCCGTACCTGCGCGTCGTCATGCACTCCCTCGCGTTTGGGTCGCTGCTTCCCTTCCTTGCCGAGGACCCGAAGGGCCAGATCAGCCGGAAGCAGCTGGAGATGACCCTGGACGTGATGGCGAACTCGCTCGTCTTCTGGGCCCAGGACCTCTGGCGCGGTGGGTTCCTGGACGCGGGGTCCAAGGTCTTCGCGATGACCTCGGAGGGATCGGCGCGGATGATCCCGTCGTACGGGGCGGTCTCGTCGGCGAAGGCGGCACTCGAATCTCACTGTCGCCAGCTGGCGATGGAGTTCGCGCGACTCGACTCCGGTGTCGCGGTCAACGCGATCCGCGCCGGCGTCACGGATACGCCGGCGCTCCGCAAGATGCCCGAGGCCGCGCGGGTCGTGGAGCAGACCCTGGCACGCAACCCGCACGCGCGGCTGACAACGGTGGCGGACGTGGCGGATGCACTGGTCACGCTTGCCTCCACGGACTCCGACTGGATCAGCGGCAACGTCATCAACGTCGACGGCGGCGAGTTCATCACCGGGTAGGCGGGACGGGAGCGAGCCACACAAGCGTCCGCCACCCCACCGCCCCGCGCCAGCCGCCCCGCACCTGCTGCCCGGCCCCGAGGAGCGGGCGGGACAGCCCTTTCGGCCAGCCCCACGCCGGGTGATGCTGCCGGGCGGAGGTAGTCACGTGCGTATCCGCTTCGTTCCCGTCGCGCTTCTCGGCGCCGCCGTCGCGCTGCCCTTCGCCTGGGCCCGCTGGTTCGCGCCCGCCACGCGGGCGTGGGGCGCCCGGCCGAACGACACGTACCGGCCGCTCCCCGGCGACGAGCTTGTTCCCGAGCCGGAGATCCGGCACACGCGCGGCATCACGATCGCAGCGCCGCCGGAGGCGGTCTGGCCGTGGCTGCTCCAGCTGGGCCAGGGCCGCGGCGGCCTCTACAGCTACGACTGGCTGGAGAACCTCGTTGGCTGCGACATCCGGTCGGTCGACTCGATCGTGCCGGAGCTCCAGACGCTCGCCGTCGGCGACGTCATCTCGCTCCGAAAGGGCGACCAGCCCGCCTTCCTCGTCACGGCCATCGAACCCGGGCACGCGCTCGTGCTCCTTGCCCGCGATCCGGCGACCGGGGCGCCTGCCCACGCCGACCCCGACGTGCCGATGGCCGTCGACGAATCCTGGGCTTTCGTGGTGGAGCCCGACGGCGACGGCGCGACGCGCCTCCTCGCCCGGGGCCGACGTCGAACCCGCGGCACCCGGCTCGATCGGCTCGCGTGGTCGCTGGTCGAGGCCGCATCGCTGCCGATGGAGCGCAAGATGCTCATGGGGATCCGGGATCGGGCCGAGCGGTCTGTCCTGCCGGCGCCGCTTCCCGCGTAGCGAGCCCGCCCCCGGTCGGCGGTCTCAGCGAGCCGCCGCCTCGCCGTCCGCCGCCAGCCAGACCGTCCGCTCGCGCGCGGCAGGCGTCATCTCGAGCGTGCCGTCGGTCCGCATCCACCATGCGGCCAGGCCAAGGGACCGTGCTCGCGGCCCGATCCCGCGCTGGCCCTCCAGGAACAGGGCCTTCGACCAGACCTCGCTCCATGCCGGGTCCGGTGCGGCCACGGTGACCGCAACCAGCCCGTCGCCACCCGGCTCCCCCGTGCGCGGGTCGAGGAGGTGGTGGACGCGCCGGCCGTCGGGCGCCAGCCAGGCATGCACGGAGATCGACGACGTGCAGACAGCCCCCGCCTCGAGCGCGACGACGGCCGGTTCCGGCCCGCCCGCCGGATCCTCGACGCCGATCAGCCACGGACCAGGTTGCGGCGCAGCGCCGCAGGCGACCAGGTCCCCGCCGCCTTCGAGGAGCGCGCCGACCGCCGGCTCGCCGAGCTCGGGGAGGGCCGTGGTCAGCCGCGCCAACGCCCAGCGAAGGGCGAGCCCTTTCCCGATCCCGCCCAGGTCGATCGGGGATGCGATGGCCACGCCCCGCCGGCGTGGGTCGCGATGGAGCCATCGCCCGTCGGGAAAGACGCTGAGCCGGGAGGATGGGGCCGGCTCAGGCCGCGCTGCGCCACTCCCAACCGCTGCGCCCGCGTAACCCAGCCGCTCGAGGTCCCCGATGACGCGCGGGTCGAACGCACCATCTGTCCGTCGCCACGCCCGCTCCGCTGCCGCCAAGGCCGCGTAGAGCCACGGATCGACGATCGCGCTCGTGGGATCGCCCGCGCGTGCGTTGAGCGCCACGAGGTCACTCGTGGCCCGGAAGCGCGAGAGGGACTGCTCGATCGCCTCGATGGCCGCCGAGACCGCCGCCCACGCGTCGGCCGCACGCGCGTCGGGCACCCCGACCACCGTGAGCCGTAGCGGCGACCCCATCGCACGGCGCTCGAACCGGGCCGCCGGCTGTGCGGCCACGTCCAACGGGCCGGCGGTCACCTGACGATGCTCACGCGCGGTCGCCCGGCCCGTGCTCAGCAGGGCTTGCCCGAGGCCGTGGTGCAGGCGTTGACCACCGGCTGGCTGCGGACCGTGACCGCGCTGCCGGAGACAGCCGGAAGGCGCGAGAAGCTCGGGACCGAGAGCGCCGCCGCCGACCCGGCAGCGGCCACCACCTGCTGTCGCAGCGCGGCGAGCGCCTGCTCGTGCCCGACGATCCCGTCGGTGATCGCCTGGTACCCGTTCGCGACCTTCGCGTAGGCGCCGGCGAGCATGTCGAGGTTGCCCTCCATGGCATCGTGGGTGCTCTTGAGCTGCGCCACGGCGCCTGCGGCCGGCGCGCGGTCGGCGGCCAGCTGCGCGTCCGTCGCGGACTGGAGCGCGGTGACGCCGGCGAGCGAAAGGGCATAGAGCCCGGCGGTCATCCCGACCGCCACCACGACGTGGATCGGGCGGCGGGTAGCGGCCGCCGGTCGTGCCGCCGCCAGTGGTCGTGCCGCCGAAAGCGGCGGCGCGACCCTGAGAGTGGCCGCCCCAGGCGTGCGCGCGGCACGGGCTCGGGCATCGGCGCCCGGGATCGTCCGTGCGGGGGCGCCCGGGATCGCCCGTGCGGGCTCAGTCATCCCCGCCCCCGCTGGAGGCCGGGGCGCCGGAGGCTCCCGTCGTCGCGTGGGTCGTCGTCGGCCGCGCCGTGCTGGTCACGACCGTCTGCCGGGACGCGGCCGTCTTCACGGACGCGGCCGCTGCGGCGGCCTGCTTGTTGAGGGCGGCCAGCTTCTTCTCGGCCGCCACGATCTGCGCCCGCAGCGCCTTTGCCGTGCCGTCGTCCGTGGCGATGCGGGCATTCGCCGCGTCCAGGGCGGCCTGGACCTGCGTGGCCTGGGTGGTCGCTGCCTGGAGGCGGGACTGCAGGTCAGTCCCGCGGGCCTGCTCGGTGGCCAGCTGCGAGGCGAGGCTCTCGGCGCTCACCGCGGGCGCCTGGATCGGCGCGGCCGCGGCGGTCCACTGGGCCGCGGCGTCGATGGTCGCGGCGCCCAGCCCAAGGCTGCCCACCACGCCGACCGTGACCGCCGCGCGTCGGGCGACAACCTTGATGGTGCTGTTCATTGCAGGTCCTCCATGAGCGGTGCGCGGGCACGCGGGTTGGCGGGGTCGGCGGGCACAGCCCGCAGGGGCAGGCCGAGAATCTGGGTCGGGCGCTCGGTCATGGCGCTCGCGCCGCCGTCCCGGCCGTGGCGCGGGTGGAGCTGGCGCGGCGCGTCAGGCAGCGAGGTGGCGAAGGTTGGTCGGGCCTTCTTCGAGACCCAGTAGCGATACGCACCCGCCAGCATGACGAGCACGCCCGTCCCGACATAGAGCGGGACAAGCGTGGTGCTGTCAGTGCCCGCGAGCAGGCCGTGGAGCCAGGAGACGATCCAGGCGACGAGCGCAAACCGGTGGAGCTTGAGCCACAGGCCCTTGGGCAGGAGGCTGGACCAACGGCCCGTGATGCCCGAGACGACGGCCGCGTAGAGGCCCAGCGTGCCCAGCGCGACCGGGGCGCTTCGGTACGCGGACAGCCCCGGCACGAACGATCCGGCGATCCCGACACCGGCGTACGGGTCGAGGATGATGCTGACGATGTGGGCGACGAGGAAGGCGACCACGAACACGAAGAGGTTCTCGTGCCACGGGAAGAGGCGCTTCGAGAGCTTCCAGGTGGACTGGTTCGTCGGGTGGCTGAGGATGAGGCCAAGGCTCACAAGCACCGTCAGCAGCACGTACGCGGTGATCCCGGTCGCCCGGCCGGCGAGCCAGACTCGCATGTGGGCCTGGTAGTCGGTCGTCGCGGGCACCACCTGGCCGGTGGTGAACACGATCAGGATCCCGAGGAGGGCGCCGAGGACGACCCACGTGCGCGCGCTCAGGCGCATGCGCTGGTCCCGGCGACGGTGGCGCGACCCTTGGCCACGGTTTCGGACATCGAGTGCTCCCAGGCGGTGCGAACAGGCGCGACGAATCGGCCCCGTGCATCGTCTGAGGCACGCCGAGCCCTGATGGTTTCAGCGACCTCGGGCGGTGGGTGCCTGGCGCGGGGCGACCGATGCCTGGCTCCAGCTCACGGCCATGCGGGCACCGCCGGCCGGCGAGCTTCCCACCTGCCAGCGGCCACCCGTTGCCCGCACGATCGCGTCCGCGATCGCGAGGCCCAGCCCCGCGCCGCCCTGCGCGCCGGTTGCGCGATGGAAGCGGTCGAAGATCCGCTCGCGCTCGGCTTCCGGGATTCCCTGTCCGGCATCATCCACGACCAGTGAGACGCGGCCGCCGAGGGCTGCAACGCCGACGGTCACGGTTCCACCCTCCGGCGAGTACTTGCAGGCGTTGTCCAGCAGCACGCCCAACAGGTGGTCGAGCCACTCGGGCGGTGCGCCGACCACCAGGCCGTTGCCGCCGGCAGCCACGTGGAGCCGCAGGCCGCGTGTCTCGGCGACGGCCGCGAACCGGTCCACGGTCTGCGCTGCGAGCACGCCGAGGTCCACCGGCTCCACGCTGGGCGGCGCCTGCGCCGCGTCGAAGCGGGCCAGCCAGAGCAGATCGTCGAGGAGCCCGCGCATCCGCTTCGATTCCCCGTCCACCCGCTCGAAGGCGGTCCGGTACCACGGACCGGCCCGATCCTGTGCCAGGGCCAGGCTCGTGTGCGCCTCGATGACGGCGAGCGGCGTCCGCAACTCGTGCGACGCGTCCGCCGTGAACGCCAGCTGCCGCTGCCGCGCCCGCTCGATCGGCGCCGCCACCCGACGCCCGATCGCGACGGCTCCCAGGAAGACGATGAGGAGCAGCAGCGGCCCGATGACGAGCTCGGCGAGCACGACCGTGGACTGGGCCTGCGAGACCGCGTCGAGCGTCTGGCCCAGGACCACGTGGTCGGCGCCGGCCGCCGCGCCGGCAATCCGCATCTCTGTGCCGTCGATCGTGACCGTTTGGGGGGCGGTCACCGCGGTGTAGGCCGCCGGCAGCGCGGGTGTCGTGCCGCTCGCGATCACCGTCCTGTCCGCCTTCACCGTCCAGGAGAGCAGGACGGGGCCGAACGGCCGCCCACCGGGCGGTGGCTCGAACTGGCCACCACCCGGGAACTGTTGCCCGGGCACGTGCGAGAGCGACTCGGCCAGCCGCTGGTCGATCTGAGAAGTCAGATCCTGCGTCACGATCGCGACGACGGCGAGGGCCACCAAGAGGTAGGCGACCGCGACGAGCCCGGTGGCGGCGAGCGCAACGCGGATCGAAGCTCGACGAAGCTCCTGCGGCCGGCCGGCGCTCACGCTGGTTCAAGCCGGTAGCCGGTCCCGCGCACCGTCACGATTCGAACCCCGGCGCGGGGCAGCTTCGCGCGCAGGCGGCTCATCTGGACGTCGATCGCGTTCGACCCCAGGGGATCCGTCTCGTCGGCCCACGCGTGCTCCGCGATCGCCTTGCGGTCCACGATGGCGGGCGCGCGGCGGAGCAGCAGCTCCAGGATCAGGTATTCGGTCTGGGTCAGGCCCACCGGTTCCCCTGCGACCGTGACGAGATGCGTCACCGGGTCGAGGGCCAGCCGTCCCTGCTCCAACACTGGCCCGCCGACGCCGCGCGGACGCCGCTGGAGCGCGCGGACGCGTGCCAGCAGCTCGCCGAAGTCGAACGGCTTGACGAGATAGTCGTCTGCCCCCGTGTCCAGGCCGCGGATGCGGTCGGCGGGGGCGTCGCGGGCCGTGAGCATGAGGAGCGCTGTTGGTCGCTCGTGGCGACGCGCCCAGGCGACCACGTCGATCCCCTCGGCACCGGGCATCCGCCAGTCGATGATTGCCACGTCGTAGTCGTACCAGGTCAGCTGGTCGATCGCGTCGTCCCCGCGGTCGACGGCATCTACCTGGTAGCCGCTCTCGAGGAGGCCCAGCACGATCACGTCGCGGAGCCCGGGATCGTCCTCGGCGACGAGCACGCGCATCGCTCAGGCGCCCGCCGTGCCGGTCGATGGGGCAGAGATCAGGACCGCTGGCGCACGCCGCTCCATTTCGCGCCTCTCCTGGCCATCGCCGCCAGACCGGACGACCCGACCGGCGACGCGTCGGGTCCGGTGCATTGTCACGCGGCTGACTCCTTCGTGCGGACCAGGCGGGTGGCCCGGCCGCCGCCGGGCAGATCGCCGGCGGCGTCCGGATGGGGTCGGGCCGGGACCAGGGTGGCCGGGGCTCGCCGCTCCGGAGTCTTGGCCGGCGATCCTTTCGATTGGGTTACCCGCAAAGCGGACGCCCGGGGCGCTGCCCGTCCTGTCGTCAGCGCGACGCGGCCAGCTCCACGGGTCGTCGACGCAGCAGGCCCCCGCGCGGTCCGAGCGCCAGCGCCAGGAGGAAGGTTGCCGTCTGGATGAGCACGATCGACGCGCCTGACGCCAGGTTGAGCCAGAACGAGACGTAGATGCCCGCGATTCCAGAGGCGATCCCGATCGCGATCGCGATCGCCATCAGCCGGCCGAAGCGGGCGGTCAGGAGCTGGGCCGTGGCGGCCGGGGTCGTGAGCATCGCGACCACCAGGATGATCCCCACCGCCTGGATGCTGACCACGATGGTCAGCGCGATGAGGCCCAGGAAGAGGTAATCGAGGGCGTTGACATTGAGCCCGGACGCGCCTGCGCCCAGCGGGTCGAAGGTGGCGAACAGGAACTCCTTCCAGAGCGCCCAGATCACGACGAGCACGATCCCGCCCAGGATCGCGAGGCCGATGAGGTCGCCCATGCCGATCCCCAGCACGTCCCCGAACAGGAAGCCGAAGAGGTCGCCCACGTAGTTGGGGATTGCGCTGTAGATCGCGACGCCCAGCCCGAACATCCCGGCGAAGAGCACGCCGATGACCGCGTCGGACCGGAGCCGGGCCCGGCGGCTGATCCAGCCGATCCCGAGCGCCGTCGCGACGGCCGCGATCGCGCCACCGAGGTAGAGCGAGCCGCCGAAGAGATAGGCCATCACCACGCCCGGGAACGCCGCGTGGCTGATCGCGTCGCCCATGAACGAGAGACCGCGCAGGACCATGTAGCTCCCGACCACGGCGCAGACGAGCCCCACGAGCGCGGCCGCCAGGAGCGCCCGGATCCCGAGCTCGAACTGGAGCGGCGCGAGCAGCGCGTCGATCATGCCGGCACTCGCGGGTTCACCGGTGGGTCTCCTCGTGGAAATGCTGCTCGCGGCCGGGAGGCTCGTCGTGGTGGTGGGGGTCGTCCACGAGGAGGGGTTCCCCACCGAGGACGAGCAGGTGGCCCCCGTAGGTGCGCGAGAGGACGTCGCGGTCCAGCACGAGGTCCGAGCGTCCATGCGCGATCACCGTTCGATTGAGTGCCAGGACATCCTCGAAGTGCTCCGCGGCGGCGGCGAGGTCGTGGGTCGTGGCGATGACCGTCTTGCCACGTCGCGTCTCCGCCTCCAGGATCCGCATCAGGTCCTCCTGGGTCGTGGGATCGACGCCCGTGACCGGTTCGTCCAGGAGGTAGAGATCCGGGTCCGCGGCGAGCGCACGGGCGAGGAACGCCCGCCGACGCTGGCCCCCGGAGAGCCGCCCGATCTGCGTCCGCGCGTGGTCTGTCATTCCGACGAGCTCCAGCGCCTCGGCGACCGCGCGATGGTCGGCGGCGCCCGGCCGCCGGAACGGGCCGAGCCGCGGGTAGCGGCCCATGACCACGACATCCCAGACGGAGACGGGGAACTCCCAGTCGACCTGCTCGGCCTGTGGGACATACGCGACCCGGCGCGCCTCGCGACCGGGCTCGGCGCCCAGGACGTGCACGTGGCCGCTCCACGGCTTCAGGAGGCCCGCGATGACCTTGAGGAACGTGCTCTTCCCGCCGCCGTTCGGCCCGAAGACCGCAAGCAGGGTCCCGGCCGCCACGGCGACGGAGACGTCGGTCAGCGCGGCTCGATCGTCGTAGCCGACGGTCACCTCGGAGAGCACGACGGCGGCATGGTGCGCGGCGTGCTGGAGCTCGTGGCCCGTGCCGTAGGCGGGAAGCTCCCGGTCCGCCGGATGGGCGCGGTCGGCAGGGTGCGGATGTGCGTGAGGGTCGGCCGCGTGCCCGTCAGCCGCGTGCCGGTCGGCCGCGTGCGGGTCGATCATCAGCTGCTCACCGGAGGGCCTCGAAGACCCGGTCCGCATTCCAGCGCATCATCCCTTCGTAGGTGTCGACCGGCGGTAGCCCGAGGGCATCGTTGTACAGATTGCTGACCATTGTTACCCCAGCCTCGGCCGCCAGCTGCTGCTCGACCTTCGGATTGAACTGGGCCTCGCTGAAGATCGCCTTGACGCCGCTGGCCCGAATCTCGCGGATCAGGGTAATCACCTGGCCTGCGCTGGGATCCTGGCCCGGGGCGGGAACCACCGTGCCCACGATCGTGAGCCCGTAGGCGGCCGCGAAGTACGGGAAGGCGTCGTGATAGGAGACCAGCTTCCGGTTGGCCGCCGGGAGCGTCGCGATCCTCGCCCGGATCGCGGTGTCGAGAGCGGCAAGCCGCGCGAGGTACGCTTCGCCGGACGCTTGGAGCACGGCCTGCTTCGCGGGTGCGGCGGCCTGGAGCGCGGCGACGATCCGCTTCACGTACAGCTCCGCGTAGGCCACGTTCAGCCAGAGATGCGGGTTGACGGATCCCGTGCCTCCGACGCCGGCGAGGTACGTCACGCCGGGTTGATCCGGGCCGAGCTCGACGAGCGCGCTCACGGGCCGTTTCGCCTCGGCCAGGAGCGGCTTCAGCCAGTCGTCGACGCCCAGGCCGTTCATCACGACCAGGTCGGCTCCGGCGAGCGACCGGACGTCCGACGGGGTGGGCTCGTAAGTATGGGGATCGCCGCCGGCCCGGACGAGGCTCGTGACCCGCACCGCGGTGCCGCCGGCCTGGCGCACGAGGTCCGCGAAGACCGTCGTCGTCGCGACGACGACGACGGCATCCTGTGCCGGCGACGGTGCGGCAGACCCGCCCGGCGCGACGGGCGCACGTGTGCCGCAGCCGGCGACGAGGATCACTGCCAGCGCGGCGCCAGCGACGCGAATGAGCCGGCGCCGCGCGCCGCGGGACGACAGGGCGATTCGCCGGCCGATCAGGCCGGGCAGAGTCGCGCGCATCAGGCCGGCACCGATGCCAGCCGGCAGTCGGGGCAGAGCCCGAACAGCTCGAGGCGGTGCACGTCGATCTGGTAGCCCGTCTTGCGGGCGATGTCGCGGGCGAGCGCGCCGAGGCCCAGATCGCCGATCTCGACGGAGCGGCTGCAGCGGCGGCACACGACGTGGTGGTGATGGGCCGGCCCGCAGGGCACGTAGGCGTGCTCGCCGGTCGGCAGGTCGATCCGCTCGAGTGCCCCGATCTCCTCGAGGAGCTCGATCGCACGGAAGATCGTCGCGCGGCCGATCCCCAGCCGCCGGCCTTGCGCGTCGGCCACGAGGTCGGCAGCCGAGAACGCCCCGTCACGAGCGTCGATCAGCTCGGCGAGCGCGCGCCGCGGCCTCGTCAGCCGGTGACCGGCTGTTTCGAACGCGGTCTCGAGCGCGGTGAGGTCTGGCATCCCGCTGAATGATACTCGATCTCGAACCAAGTGATACACGGTCTCGATTGAAGGGGACGCGAGATTGGACGCGGCCGTGAGCCGTTCGGCCCGTCCGCGCGGGCTGCCGGGCGGCGTCATGACGAACTCGCCGCACCTGGTTGTCGCGTCCGAGGAACAAGGCGCCTGAATCGAGGCCAGGCTGGGCCCGGCCGGAATGCGCACGCCCACGACGTCCGCCGGAGGCGAACAGATCCGTCGAGGGCCACTTCCGACGGGCCCCCGACCGATCGATCCCCGCCGTCTGTTCGCCGGGAACGACCTTTGAGCGTGATGGAGGGCTGCCTCGACCGCGAGCAACTTCATCGCCACGGGGCTGCCGGTCGGGGAGCGACATCCCCGGCCTCGAGTGGCGGTCCCACGCGGGGCGCCGGCGCCCGGGCCCGGCCAATCCCTCGGACTCGCCGACCGTACCGCGGTGGGTGAGGCTGCGGGCGTCTGCAAGCAGCCTTGACCTCTCAACGCAAGGGCGCTTGACCGGGTCGCGCTCACCGCGCTAGATTCCGCCTGCGCTCGCCGCGACGCCGCGACGTCGCGACGCTGCGGACGCGTCCCCTGCGTCCCCATCAAGGAGCCCGCGTGTTCGACATCGGCGCCTTCACGAGCGGCCTGCTGACCGGCCTGCGTGAGGGCGTGGAAGCCGCCCTGATCGTCAGCATCATCTGCGCATACCTGGCCCGGACCGGCAACGCTCGACACCTCGGCCGGATCGGGCTGGGCGTGGCGGCCGCCGTGGTGGCAAGCGCGGCGCTGGGACTCGTGATCTTCGCCACGCTCGGCGAGCTGCAGACACCCTGGGAGCAGGTCTTCGAGGGCACCACGATGCTGGTCGCGGCCGCCGTCGTGACCTGGATGCTGTTCTGGATGCGCCGCCAGGCGAGCGCCGTGGCCGGCCATCTCCAGCGCGCGCTCGATCGGGTCCTCACGGCGGGAAGCGCCTGGGGCCTGCTGCTCCTCGCGTTCACGGCGGTGATCCGGGAAGGGCTGGAGACCGCGCTCTTCCTGGTCGGGCAGGCTACGGCCGCGACGACCTCCGCGGGCGGCGCGGGTGCGGCGAGCGTCCTCGCCGGCGCGACCGTCGGGTTGCTGATCTCGGTCGGGCTGGGATACGGGTTCTACCGCGGAAGCCGACGGATCAACCTCGGGCGGTTCTTCCGCTGGACCGGCGTCCTCCTCGTCTTCATCGCCGCCGGGCTCCTGGGCAGTGCCGTGCACGAGTTCGTGGAGATCGGCTGGATCACGCTCGGCACACAGACCGCGTTCGATATCAGCGCGACACTGCCCCACGAGGCAGGCATCGGCCTCTTCCTGCGGGCCCTGTTCGGCTACTCGTCGACCCCGGAAGTCGCGGCGCTCGCCACCTGGGTCACGTATTTGGTGGTGGTCCTGTCGCTCTACCTGCGGCCGCTTCACCAGCGACCAACCGTCCGCCCGGAACCGGTCCCGGTCGTCCGCGCCTAGCCGCCGCCCGCGGCGTGGAGGACAATCCCGCGCCGGACGGGGTACGCTGCGCCGGCGACCAATAACGTCCACTCCACCCCGCCATCGAGAGTTCGCATGTCCACGAATTCCAGTTCGGCCGGCGCGCCCCCGCCGAAGACACCAGCCCAGCGACGCCCGCCCGCCACGCGGCAGGAGCGCCGAGAGGCCGCCCGGCGCGACCAGCGCCTCGCCTCGGCGCGCACCGTCGCCGTCAACAAGCCCGGCTGGCAGTCGCCGATGGCCCTGATCACCGCCGCCGCAGTGGTCGTCGGGCTGGTCGTGGTCGTCCTCGCCTCCGGTGTCCTCAGCCCGAAGGCGACCGTCGGCAGCCTCATCAGCCCGCTCCGCCCGACGCCGACCAGCCTGGTCGATCCGACGAACCCGCGGGCAATTGGCCAGGCCAACGCCCCGGTCAAGGTGGAGATCTGGTCGGACTTCCAGTGCCCCGCCTGCGACACGTTCGCGACCACCATCGAGCCGAACCTGATCAGCCAGTACGTGGCGACCGGCAAGGCGTACGTCGTCTACCGCGACTTCGCATTCATCGACCGGGGCGCGGCGGATGGCGAGTCGCAGCAGGCGGCCGCCGCCGCGCGCTGCGTCGGCGACAAGTTCTGGCCGTTCCACGACTACCTGTTCGAGAACCAGAACAAGACGGGCGAGAACAAGGGCACGTTCTCCGCCGCGTTCCTCGCTTCGGTCGCCGATGCGGTGCACGCGGATCGCAGCGCGTACGACGCGTGCATGGCAAACGGGGCGGCCGACATGGTGGCGGCCGTGAAGGCGGAGACGGCCCAGGGCACCGTCGCCGGCGTGAGCCAGACGCCGACGATCGCCCTGAACGGGAAGCTCTCGCCGGGCGGCGCCATGCCGATGAGCACGCTTGGCCCGGCCATCGACGCGCTGATCGCGGCCGCGTCCGGGTCGCCGGCCCCGGCGGGGTCGCCGGCCGCTTCGGCCTCGCCGGCCGGGTCCGGTTCGCCGTCGCCGGCCGCATCGCCGGCGGCCTCCACGGCGCCCTGACGTCGTTCTGGTGGCTCGCGGGCGGCCCGCCATCCTGCTCGGCGCCCTCGCTGCCGCGGGGCTTGCGATCGCGCTCTACCTGAGCGCGAATGCGCTCGCGGGCACGGCTGCCGCCTGCCTGCCGGGTGGCGGCTGCGAGACCGTCGCCCAGAGCGAGTACAGCCGCTGGTTCGGGATCCCGGTCGCCTTCTTCGGGGTCCTGTTCTCCGGCGGCCTGCTCGGCCTGATCGCGGCCTGGTGGCGGACGGGAGACGGGCGGCTCCTGTTGGCGGGGTATGCGCAGGGGCTGGTCGGGGTCGTGATCGTGCTCTACCTGCGCTACCTGGAGCTGTTCGTCATCGGTGCCATCTGCGCCTGGTGCGTGGCCTACGGCGCCACGATCCTCTTCGGGTGGCTGGCCCTGGTCGTGGTCCAGCGGCGCGCGAACCGCGCCCGCGACGGGGGCTGAGCGCTCGGCGGCCTTGCTTCAGGGCGTTGCCGTCGCACCGTCGGCGTACCCGGTCAGCTCGACGTACGCCTTCCCGGTCACGGGACGGCCGGCCCGGGTGCCCGTCACGCGCTGCGAGCCCTCCCAGTAGACGACGCCGGTCGTCGCTCGCGTATCCAGCTCCTGGTCACGCAGCGTCGGCACGATCACCAGGTCCAGGGCGGCACCCGAGACCCGGACGCGCCAGCCCGACGGGTACGTGGCGCCAGTCCGCGGGCTCGTCCATTGACCCAGGGCGTCGACGGAGATCTCGCCGCGAGCCACGTACCGGGAGGTACCGTCCGGGCGGACCAGGGTCCCGTAGACCAGCGGATATGTGCCGTCCACGCTTCGGACCAGCGACACGGTGAGATCCGTCCCGTCGTCGAGGTTGACCGCGAACCAGTCCCAGCCGCCGCCGCCCACCGCGATGAAGTCGCCCCA
>JADGQG010000058.1 GCA_017882025.1 Chloroflexota bacterium | reverse complement strand
CGACACCCGCCGCCCGCCCCGGCGGGGGGCCGCGGCGCGTGCCTACGAAGCCGCACTCGCAGCCGAGCGCGACGCCGCGGCCTGGGAGCCGGCCTCCCCGACGCGCGGGAGCACGCGATGAGCGGAGCCCGGCTGGATCCGGGCGCGGTCCGGCGCACGCTCCGCGCCGCCGGCCTGCGTCCGCAGCACCGCTTCAGCCAGAACTTCCTGGTGGACGTCGACGTGCTGGAGGCGATCCTCGACGCTGCGGGTGCATCGGCCGGCCGGACGGTCCTCGAGATCGGGCCCGGCCTGGGCATCCTCACGGGCGGCCTGCTGGAGGCCGGCGCCGCGGTGACGGCGGTGGAGCTCGACCGCGGGATGGTGGAGCACCTCGCCACGGCGTTCGAGCCCGCGATCGCGGCCGCCGGCGAGGGGCCCCGCCCGCCCTCCCCGAACCCGCCGGGCACGCTTCGGCTCGTCGCCGCGGACATCCTGGACGCCAACCTTTCGGGGCTCGTCGTCCCGCCGTTCGACGTGGTCGCGAACCTGCCGTACCACGTGACGAGCCCGATCCTGCACCGGCTGCTGGGCGCCGAGCCACGCCCCGACCGCTGCATCCTGATGGTCCAGCGGGAGGTCGCCGAGCGCATCGCTGCCAGGCCCGGCGCGATGAGCTATCTCTCGGTCTTCGTCCAGTACCACGCCGCCGCGTCGCTGGTCCGACTCGTCCCCCGCGACGCGTTCGAGCCGGCCCCGGCGGTCGAGTCGGCGATCATCTCCCTCGACGTGCGACCCGCCGACGGGCCGGGGCGCCTCCCGCCGGAGATGGAGGACCATCTCTGGCGGCTCGTCCAGACAGGCTTTCGTGAGCGCCGCAAGATGCTCCGGAACGTTCTCGGCCGGCAGCTCCCGGTAGGCCAGGAGCGGGTGGACGCAGCGCTCGCGGCGGCCGGGATCGCCGGCGACCGGCGCCCGCAGACGCTCGCGGTGACCGACTGGATCAGCCTGCTCGGCGCGCTCGGGCCGTTGCCGCCGGACCACCGGGGTCGCCGCGCTTCGCTCGCGGAGACGGACGCGGCCGATCTCGACGGCGTCGCTGACCCGGATCCCTGCTCCGACGCCGGCCGCGGCGCCGACGCCGGCCCACCGTGATCCGCGGGCGATGAGCGACGCGCTCCGCCGCGTGACACCGGTCGTCCGCCTTGCGCCGGCAAAGCTGAACCTGACGCTGGCCATCGTCGGCCGGCGCGGAGACGGCTTCCATTCACTTCATTCGGTGATGGTCCCGCTCGGGCTCGCCGACCGGCTGGCGCTCGCCCCCGCCTTCGCGCCGAGTGATCGCCTGCACGTCACCGGCGACCGGGTGCCTGACCTTGGCCCGGCCGACCGCAACCTCGTCGTGCGTGCGATCGGGGCGGCGCGGGCGGCCTGCCGCGCGCGGGGCGTCGATGCGCAGCTTCCCGGCCTCGCGGCCCGGCTGGAGAAGCGAATCCCGGTCGCGGCCGGCCTGGGCGGTGGGAGCAGCGACGCCGCGGCGGCGGTCGACGGAGCCCTGGCGGCCTGGGCCGTCGAGGACGCCCTTGCGCCCGCGGATCGCGCGACCGTCGCGGCGGGCCTCGGCTCCGACGTGCCGTTCTTCCTCGCGGGCGGCTGGGCGCTGGTTGAAGGGCGCGGCGAGCGCGTCGAGCCGCTGCCCACGCCACGTGGCCCGGCGCCGGCCGTGCTGCTCGTCACGCCCGGGCTCGCGGTGTCGACCGCCGCGGTGTTCCTGGCCTACGCCAGCGGGATTCGGCCTGGGCCCGGCGCCGCGCTCGCCTCGTCGCGCCATGTCGCCGGCGAGCTGGCCGCCGGGATGACGGCCGCGAAGTTCGCCGAGCGAGCCGGGATCCTCGCGGTCGCGAATGACCTCGCGCTCGCGACAGCCGCGGTCGTGCCAGCGCTCGTGGCGTTCCGCCGCGCGCTTGGGCGGCTCCTGGGACGGCCGGTTGGACAGTCCGGGTCCGGCCCGACGCTCTGGGTCCTCTATCCTTCGATCGGGGCCGCAGAAGCGGCCGCCACCCGCGTCCGGGAGGCGCTCGCCGCGGACGATCTCGTGGCACCGGGCGCGCGACCGCCTTTCGTGGCAGCGACGCGGATCATCGTCGGCGACGCGGGCATCTCCGCCGAGCCGAGCCGGCCAGCCGAAACGACAGCCCAGGGAGGCACCTGATGCCCCGCACCGCCATCTCGACTACGCAGGCCCCCGCGGCCATCGGGCCGTACAGCCAGGCGATTCGCGCCGACGGCTACCTGTTCTGCTCCGGCCAGCTGGGCCTGGACCCCGCGACCGGCGATTTCGTTGCCGGGGACGTCGGGGCCCAGGCCGAGCAGGCGCTTCGGAACCTCGGCGCGGTGCTCGAGGCAGCCGGCCTGACATTCGGGGACGTCGTGAAGACCACGATCTTCCTCGCCGACATGGCCGACTTCGCGGCCGTCAACGGCGTGTACGGGCGCTTCGTCACGGACCCACCGCCGGCGCGCTCGACGGTCGCGGTGGCGGCGCTGCCGAAGGGTGGCCGAGTGGAGATCGAGGCGACCGCACGGCTCGCCGGCTGATGGGCGCGTGCTCGCGTGCCGGACGGCGGGTCGGCCGCGTTTGACACCGTCGAGGGCCCGCCCCTACGATCCTTGGACACCACATGCCCACTGAACAACCCACGCCGGACGGCAGACGCCCGGACCCGGAACGCCCCGTGCTTTCTGGGTCGCCCCGTCCGAACGAGTCGCCGATGACTGCGCAGCCAGCATTGCCCGACGCCAGCGGGGCCTCGGTTCTCTCCCGCACGGCCGGGCCGGTCGCCGTCGTCATGGCCGGGGGACTGGGTACGCGCATGCAGTCCACCGTCCCGAAGCTGCTCCACCCGCTCTGCGGGCGACCGATGCTGGCCTACGTCGTGGAAGCGGCCCGGGCCGCGACTGGCCGCGACCCGATCGTCGTGACCTCGCCGGCGACGGCCGCGGTTCGTGACGCGTTCCCGACCGGCATCACGTTCGCGCTCCAGGAACACCCCGATGGGTCGGGCGACGCGGTGCGGTCCGCACTGGCGGCCGTCCCCGCCGACGCGGCCGAGGTCGTCGTCCTCAATGGCGACATCCCGCTCGTGGAGGCCGGCCTCGTCATCGGCGTGCTGGAACGTCGCCGCGCGGCCGACGCCGCGATCGCGCTCGTCTCGTTCGAGGCCTGGGAGCCGGGCGCGCTGGGCCGCGTGATCCGGGCGCCGGACGGCGACCGCGTCGTTCGCCTCGTGGAGGCGAACGACGCGACCCCGGACGAGCTCGCCGTCAGCGAGGTGAACGCGGGGCTCTACGCATTCGACGCGGCCTGGCTACGGGCGGCGATCGAGCGCCTGACGCCGTCCCCGGCGACCGGGGAGTACTACGTCACGCAACTGGTCGACCTCGCGGTGGCGGACGGGCTGACCGTGGTCGCCCACGAGGCGCCAGACGACGGCGCGCTCGACGGGATCAACGACCGCGCCGAGCTCGCCGAGGCGACCGCGATGCTGCGCGAGCGCATCAACCTTGCCTGGCTCCGCGCGGGCGTCACGATGCACGACCCGGCGACCGCGTACGTCGACGCGGACGTCGATCTGGCACCCGATGTGACCCTGGAGCCGAACGTGACTCTGCGGGGCCACACCCGGGTGGGGAAGGGGAGCCGCATCGGCGCGGGCAGCCAGCTCGTGGACAGCGCCGTGGGCCCCCGGTGTCGCGTCTGGGCCAGCGTCCTGGAGGGAGCGACGGTGGAAGAGGGAACGGAGATCGGCCCCTTCAGCCACCTGCGCTCGGGCAGCTCGATCGGGCCAGACGTCCAGCTGGGCAACTTCGCTGAGGTGAAGAACAGCCGGCTCGAGCGGGGCGTCAAGCAGCATCACATGAGCTACCTCGGTGACGCGCACGTCGGCGCGGGCACGAACGTCGGCGCGGGCACGATCACCGCCAACTACGACGGCGTCCGCAAGCACCATACCGAGATCGGGAAGGGCGTCTTCCTGGGGGTCGACACGATGCTCCGCGCCCCCGTCACGGTCGGCGACGGGGCGAAGACGGGTGCCGGCGCGGTCGTCACGCGCGACGTCCCGGCGGGCATGCTGGCGGTGGGCGTCCCGGCCCGCATCCGCGAGATCCGCCGGCCGGCAGCCGAGCCGGCGCCTGCGGGAGACGCGCCCGTTGCACCCGAACCCGACGCGGACGACTCGGCGGCCGCGTCGCCGGCGACACCCGACCGCTGATGGACCTCGTCGTCCAGCTTGGCGTCATCGTCATCCTGACCCTGCTGGAAGGGTTCTTCGTCGCGGCGGAGATCGCGCTCGTCTCGATCCGGCACAGCCGGGTCGACCAGCTCGTCGACGAGGGGGATCGCGCGGCGCGGCGGGTCCGAGGCCTGCTCGACAATCCCGGTCGCTTTCTGGCCGTCTCGCAACTCGGGCTGACGCTCCTCGGGTTCTTCGCTTCCGCGTACGCGGCCGTCAGCCTGGCGGACGGCCTGGCCGGGCTCCTCGGGCGCGTCGACGCGCTGCGGGACGGCGCCCACGCCATCTCGCTCGTCATCGTCACGATCGTCCTGGCGCTCTTCACGATCGTCTTCGCCGAGCTCGTCCCGAAGACGCTCGCGCTCGCCCACGTGGAGCGATTCGCGCTCTCGCTCTCGCAGCCGATCGAGATCATCGCCCACCTGCTGGGACCGGTCATCACCATCCTGACCGGGCTGACCCATGCGGTCACCGGGGCGCTCGGGGCGGAGGTCTCCCGCGAGGCGGAGATCAGTGCCGAGGAGCTCAAGCTGATCGTGGAGCGCGGCGGCGAGCAGGGCGTCCTCGAGGCGGAAGAGGAGCAGATGATCCACGCGGTCATCGAGCTTGGCGAGCGCCGCGTCCACGAGGTGATGGTGCCCCGGACCGATATCGTCGGCCTCGAGGTCGACGGGACGTTCGAGGAGGCTGTGGACCGGATCATCGCCGAGGGTCACAGCCGCCTGCCGGTCTGGGAACGGTCCGTCGACGAGGTCGTCGGGATTCTCTATGCGAAGGACCTCCTGAAGTTCCTCAAGGAGGCATCCGCCGATCCGCCGCCGATTCGTGCGCTCCTGCGGACACCGGTGTTCGTCCCGGAGTCGATCACGATCGACGATCTCCTGCACGAGCTCCAGCGCCGGAAGGTCCATCTCGCGGTCGTCCTCGACGAATACGGCGGCACCGCGGGGCTCGTCACGATCGAGGACCTCCTCGAGGAGATCGTCGGCGAGATCCAGGACGAATACGACGAGGAGGAGCCCATGGTCGTTCGCCTGGACGACGACCAGGCCCGGATTGACGGGCGCGCCTCGGTCGACGAGCTCGGCGAGCTGTGGGATGACCTGGACGTGGACGCGCTCCTCGAGGACCGCGATGAGTACGACACGCTCGGCGGGCTCATGTTCCACCGGATCGGGCGCGTCCCGAAGCCGGGCGACCAGATTCGCGTCGGTGAGCTGAGCCTGACCGTGGAGACCACGGACGGACGGCGGGCCGGCAAGGTCCTCGCCGTCCGGGAGCGCCCGCCGGCCGATGGAGACGACCAGGCGGACCGCGCCGAACGCTGACCCGACCGGAGGCGAGCAGGCGGGAGCGCTTCGCTCAGGCCGAGATCACGCTCCGCATGATCTGCGCCAGCTTCTCGCGCGCATCCGGCAGGACGACGCCCGCCGCGTCGAGCTCCCCGATCGCCTCGTCGCGCCAGCGACGGGCCTCCCCGCGCGTGTATTCCTGCGCCCCGGCCCGCTCGAGGATCGCCATCGCCTCCGCGATCTCGCCGGACGTCGGTTCGGGGTCGGCGTAGAGCGCCAGCAGGCGCGCCCGATCGTCCGGCGTCGCGTGCTCCAGGGCGTAGATGACCGGGAGCGTCTTCTTGTGCTTGGCCAGGTCCGACGGCTCCTTGCCGGTCGCCTGCTCCTGGCCCCAGATGCCCAGCAGGTCGTCGTTGAGCTGGAAGGCGAGGCCCAGGGCCCAGCCGAACTGCCGGTAGCGGACGATCACCGCCTCGTCGTCCGTCGCGAGCAGCGCGCCCGCCTCGATGCTCGCGGAGATGAGCGCGGCGGTCTTGCGCCCGATCATGTCGAAGTAGAGTTCGACGCTCATCGCCGTGTCGTGCTCGCCGGCCCAGATGTCGATGTACTGGCCTTCGCAGAGCGCCAGGCACGTATCGTCGTAGAGGCGCATGAGGCGGAGGACCTTCGCGTCGGAGAAGCCGAGCGCCGTCAGCCGGTGGAGCGCGATCCGCGACAACACGAAGACGGCGTCGCCGGTATTGATCGCCTGCGGGATGCCGTGCACCGTCCAGAGAGTTGCGCGGTGGCGACGTTCGCGGTCGTCGTCCTCGATGTCGTCGTGGATCAGGCTGAAGTTGTGCCCCAGTTCCACCGCCGCCGCGCCCGGGAGCGCGCGCTCCCATGTCCCGGTTATCGAGGCGAACGCGAGGAGCCCCAAGAGCGGCCGCAGCCGTTTGCCCGACGACCCGGAGCCATCCAGTCCCATGTGGTAGCGGACCATCTCGTACATCCCGTGCGTGGTCGGATCACGGTCCACGACGAGGTTGAGGATCTCGTCCTCGACGGCGCCGATCAGCTCCGGGATGTCGAGGGAGGCGGTGAACGGGGGCACGGGCAGGATGATAGCAACCTCGAATGGCGTGGCCGTCCGCCGGCCGGCCGACGGGCCTTCGAATCCCGCCAGGAAGGCGGAGCGGTATCGAGGGAGTTCGTGTCGCCGGCGCGGGTGGATGGTACCGTGCCAGCGTGTCCGGCCGTCGCCTCTACGTCACCGATGCGATCGTTCTCTCGCGCTTCGACTTTGGCGAGGCGGACCGGATCCTGACGCTCCTCACGCCGGATCTGGGGAAGATCAAGGCCATCGCGAAGGGGATTCGGCGGCCGACGAGCCGGATCGGCGGGGCCCTGGAGCCGCTCGCCGAGCTGCGCATCCAGCTGGCGAAGGGGCGCACCTTCGATGTCGTGACCCAGGTCACGATGCAGCACACGTGGCTGGGCCTGCGCGACGGGCTGGAGGTCACGGCGACTGCCTGGTACTGCGCGGAGCTCGCTGAACGCTCCCTCGAGGAGCGGCACGCGGCCCTGCCGGTCTACCTGCTCCTGCGGCGCGCGTACGAGCTGCTCGACGCGGGGATGGCGCCGGCGCGGGTCGCGCGGTGGTTCGAGATGCGGCTGTGCGACGAGCTGGGCGTCCGGCCAGAGGTGGACCGCTGTGTCGAGTGCGACCGGCTGCTTGCCCCGGACGACGTGGTCCGCTGGGTTCCCGCGCTCGGCGGCGTCCTCTGTGCTGATCACGCGGGTCCCTCGACGATGGCCGCCGGGCTCTCGACGGAGGCGCTCAAGGTGCTCAAGGCATACCAGCGGATGGACGTCGAGGCGCTGGCGGGGCTCCGCCTGCCGCCCGCGGTGGAGCGCGAGGTGGAGGAGCGGCTGGGGGCCTTCGTCCGCCACGTCATGGAGCGCGACACGCGCTCGCGGCGCTTCCTCGAGGAGGTGAAGGCCGGGTACGGGGCAGTCGCCGCGACGACGGGACTGCCGCCCGTGTCGGCCGGGCCTGCGCACGCGCCGTCGCCCGAAGGAGGATCCCGATGATCGACCTCACCACGAAGTCCGGCGCTCGCGTGGCCGAGCGCCTGCGGAACGAGCTGGTCCTGTGGCTCACGACAGTCACCCCGAACGGCCAGCCGCAGACGTCACCGGTCTGGTTCCTCTGGGTCGACGACGAGATCCTCCTCTTCAGCCGGGCACACACGCCGCGACCGGGGAACATCCGGGCGAACCCGCGCGTGGCGGCGATCTTCGACTCCGACGGAGACGGCGGCGATGTCGTCTCGATCGAGGGAGAGGCACGGATCGCCCGCGAGACGGCCGCGGCCGCCGACGTCCCGCCGGCCTACGTGGAGAAGTACGCCGGGAAGCTGGCGGCCCTCGGCTGGACGATGGCGAGCATGCTCGTGGACTACCCGGTGGAGATCCGGATCCGGCCGACGCGCGTCCGGGCCTGGTAAGGGCCCAGCGCCCGCGTCTCCCACGGCACCGCCCGCGTCTCCGGTGGCAGCGCGGGCGTCTGGTACGATCCGCCGGACCGTCCTCCCGTCCGCGCATGCCACGCGCGGGCCCCTCGTGGAGCTGCTTCCCGTGACCGATCCCCAGCCCGATCCGAACGCGGTGGCGCCCGCCGTCGCGAACCTCGACGTCATCGTCAGCCTGGCGAAGCGACGCGGCTTCGTGTTCCCCTCGTCGGAGATCTACGGCGGCATCAATGCCGTCTGGGATTACGGGCCGCTCGGCGTGGAGCTGAAGAACAACGTCAAGCGCGCCTGGTGGCGGGCGATGGTCCAGGAACGCGACGACATCGTGGGCGTGGACGCCGGCATCCTCATGCATCCACAGGTGTGGGTGACCTCTGGCCATGTCGGGTCGTTCAGCGATCCTCTCGTGGAGTGCGCGTCCTGCCGGCGGCGCTATCGGCTCGACGAGCTGCCGGGCACGGAGGAGCTGACGCAGACAGACATCGCTGACCCGGAGATCGTCGAGCGCCTCAAGCTCAGCTGTCCGGCCGACGGCGGGAAGCTCTCGGCGCCCCGCCGGTTCAACCTCATGTTCAAGACGTACATGGGCCCGGTGGAGGAGGAGGCTGCCATCGTCTACCTCCGCCCGGAGACGGCCCAGGGCAGCTACGTCAACTTCAAGAATGTCCGTGAGTCAACGCGCAAGAAGCTCCCGTTCGGGATCGCCCAGATCGGGAAGAGCTTCCGCAACGAGATCAGCCCTGGCAACTTCGTCTTCCGGATGCGCGAGTTCGAGCAGATGGAGATGCAGTATTTCGTCCGGCCGGACCAGGGCGCCGCGACCGCGTTCGAGGAATGGCTGCCCAAACGCATGGCGTGGTACCAGGCCTACGGCGTGACCCCGGCGCGACTCCGCTTCCGCGAGCACGCGCCCGACGAGCTGGCGCATTACGCGAAGAAGGCGATCGACGTCGAGTACCGCTTCCCGTTTGGCTGGAAGGAGCTGGAGGGGATCCACAACCGAGGCGACTGGGACCTGGGCAACCACGCGAAGGCCTCCGGCGAGAACCTGGAGTACTTCGACCCCGCGACCGAGGAGCACTTCATCCCGTGGGTCGTCGAGACCGCGGCCGGCGCCGACCGGGCGGCCTTCACGTTCCTCATCGACGCCTATCGCGAGGAGGAGGTCCGCGGCGAGAAGCGCGTGGTCCTGGGAATCCACCCGGACCTTGCGCCGTACAAGGTCGCCGTGCTGCCGCTCCTCAAGAAGCGGCCCGAGATCGTGGCGCTCTGCCACCGGATCAAGGACGACCTCAAGCGGCAGACGATGGCGGTCTACGACGACACGGCCGCGATCGGCAAGCTCTACCGACGCCAGGACGAGATCGGCACGCCGTGGTGCGTGACGGTGGACGTGGACTCGCTCGAGGACGGCAACGTCACGGTCCGCGACCGCGATGCGATGACCCAGGAGCGGATCTCCGCGGGCCAGGTTACCCGGTACATCACCGACAAGCTGGACGCGGCGCGACCTCGAGGCCTGTAGCCGCCCTGGGGCGGCGCGGCCACCCCGGGGAGGGCGCGGCCCCCGCTAGGTTCCCGTCGCCGCCGTCGATGCGGAGGCGAGCGCCTCGTCCACGGGCGGATACTCGCCGCGCAGCCACGCGTCGACGGACGCGGCCGCGCGCTTGCCGTCGCCCATCGCGAGGATGACGGTGGCAGCCCCGCGCACGATGTCGCCGCCGGCGAAGACGCCCGGCAGCGACGACATGCCGTGCTCGTCGGTCACGATGTAACCGGCCTGGTTGAGCGCGAGGTCCGGCTCGGACGCGGTGAGCAGCGGGTTCGAGCGCGTCCCGATCGCCACCACGACCATCTCGCAGTCGATGACGAATTCGGAGCCCTCGATCGGGATCGGGCGCCGCCGGCCGGACGCGTCCGGCTCGCCGAGCTCCATTCGAATGCACCGGATGCCGGTGACCCAGCGGTTCTCGTCGCTGATCACTTCGAGCGGCGCGACCTGCAGCTCGAAACGGATTCCTTCCTGCTCCGCGTGGTGGACCTCCTCCACGCGAGCAGGAAGCTCGGCCTTGCCGCGCCGGTAGACGATCGTCGCCTCGTCCGCTCCCAGTCGCTTCGCGGTCCGGACCGAGTCGATCGCGACGTTTCCGCCACCGACCACCACGACCCGGTGGCCCTTGAGGACCGGAGTGTCGGACTCGGGGTTCCACGCGCCCATCAGGTTGACCCGCGTGAGGTACTCGTTG
>JADGQG010000199.1 GCA_017882025.1 Chloroflexota bacterium | reverse complement strand
CCGGCGGTCCCTGCCGTCGGCTCGAGGACGACCACGTACATGCCGCTGGGCCAGTCAGGCGGGACCTGGATCCGCAGGACCTCGGGCCACGGCTCCTCTGAGCGTCCCGACGCCGCGTCGACGACAAGTCCCGGCGAGAGCCTCGCGCGGAGGCCGCGGTCGACCCGCATGAGCCGTCCGCCCTCTCCCCCGTACCAGCCGATTCGGTACCAGCGGGCATCGAGACTCGCATCCCCCCGGACGCGGAGGCCGAGCGAGTCGCCCGGTGCCACGGACGTCCTGTCCAGGTAGCCGAGGACGGTCGCTCCGGTGCTGAGGCCGGCCTGCCAGCCCGGGTTGCCGGGCCGCCGGTTCTCCTCGGCGACGGCGCTTGGAAGGCGCGAGGGAAGCGGTCCAGGGAGGCTCGGGGACGGTGAGCCCGTCGCCAGCGAGGCTGGCGGCACCGACGCGGCCGAAGACGGCGACGGGGAACGCAAGGGGCCCGTCCGATCGGTCGGGCCGCACGCCGCCAGGACGAGCCCGGCCGTTGCGGAGAGGAACGCGCGCCGGGAGAGCCCACGGCCGGCGGGACCACTCCCGCCGGCCGTGGGTGCCGTGTCGAGGTCGGGCTGGCGTGCCACCGCCGCCAATGCTGGCGGTTCGGCTTTACGGATACAAGCCCCGCATGGCGGTCGCGTCGGCAACGCGCTGGACGGCGACCAGGTAGGCCGCGGTCCGCATGTTGACCTCCTCGAGGAGCGACATGGCCAGCACCTCGCCGAAGGAGCGATCCATGATCTCCTTGAGCTTCGCGTTGACGATTGCCTCGCTCCAGTGGTCCCGGTTGAGGTCCTGGACCCACTCGAAGTAGCTGACGGTGACGCCGCCCGCGTTGCACAGGATGTCGGGGATGATGAAGACCCCGTTGTCATGCAGGATCGCGTCCGCCTCGGGCGTCGTCGGGCCGTTGGCGGCCTCGGCGACGATCTTCGCCTTCACGCGGCCGGCATTTGCTGCGCTGATCTGGTTCTCGAGCGCCGCCGGGATCAGGACCTCGCACTCGACTGCGAGGAGCTCGTCGTTCGAGATCGCCTTGGCGCCGGGGAAACCGGCCACAGTGCCGTGCTCCTTCTTCCAGCCGATGACGCGATCGACATCGAGGCCGCCTCGGTTGAGGATTCCGCCGCCCGTGTCGCTCACCGCGATCACGGTGGCACCCTCATCGCGGATGAGACGCGCCGCGATTGAGCCGGCATTGCCGAAGCCCTGGACCGCGACGGTGGCCTTCGTGAGGTCCATGCCGAGGTGGGCCGCGGCGTCCACGACCGTGTAGACGGCGCCACGCGCGGTCGCCTCGTTGCGACCCTCCGACCCGCCGAGGCTGATCGGCTTGCCTGTCACGACGCCCGGGACCGTGTAGCCCTGGTGCATGGAATACGTGTCCATCATCCAGGCCATGACCTGGGCGTTGGTGTTGACGTCCGGGGCCGGGATGTCGCGCTCGGGGCCGATGAGGACGCTGATCTCGGTGGTGAACCGCCGGGTGAGCGCCTCGAGCTCCTTGAGCGAGAGCTTCTTGGGGTCGACGATGACGCCACCCTTGCCGCCGCCGAACGGAATGCCGACGACCGCGCACTTCCAGGTCATCCACATCGCGAGCGCCTTGACCTCGTCGATCGAGACGTTCTGGTGATAGCGGATCCCGCCCTTGGCCGGCCCGCGGCCCAGGTTGTGCTGGACGCGATAGCCGGTGAAGACGCGAACGATCCCATCATCCATCTTGACGGGGAACGTCACGGTGAGCGCGCGGCGGGGCTCGCGCAGGACCTGCCGGGTGCCCGGATCCAGGTTCAGGTGCTCGGCCGCGAGGTCGAACTGCTGCTGGGCGACGGCCCACGGGTTGATCGTCGCGGCGATCTGCTCAGTGGTCATGGAGCGGAGGTCCTCCTGCTCGGTCGCCCGGAACGCGAAGCGACCGCTGCGATCGCCGCCCCTCCGGGACGGCCACGCTGCCGCCTCCGGGACGGCTGCCGGTCGGGACGTTGCGAGCCCGTGCGCGGGACCCGCCCCTCCACGACGGAGTGCTCAATGTGGGCCCATCATCCGGCCCTTCCCTGTCCCGCCGCGAGTGCCGAACGGGGACGCTGGCCCCGGGCAGAATGGCCCGGAAGCCGACGGCAATGGTACCGAACCCGGCCCGTATCCGTACCGCAACCATTGGTCCGGGTCCCGGGCAATCCGTCCCGCACGATGACCGAAGGGGTCACTGCGGTCCGCGCGTCAGCGCTTGAGCAGGACGACGGCCCCCACGGCGCCGGGGCCCACGTGGGGGCCGATGGACGGGCCCAGCATATGCACGCTCACATAGGCGGGGTCCACGCCGCCCGGGAGCCGCTCCACGACCAGGTCGCGGAACGCCTCGATGTCATCCGTGGGCGCGTGGAGGATCCCGATCCGCTCCACCGGCCGCGACGTCAGCAGCTCGATGGCCCGCTCGCGGGCCCTGGCGCGGGTCCGGACACGATCCGCGGTTTCGACACCGCCGGCCACGATCGTGATGATCGGCTTGACCGAGAGCATCGTCCCGATCGCCGCTCGGGCTGGGGAGAGGCGGCCGCCCTTCCGGAGGTATTCGAGGGTGTCGAGCGCCACGTAGAGGTCTACGTCCGCGACCCGTTCGCGGAGTGTGGCGGCGATCGTCGCGCCGGTCCGGCCGGCCGCCGCCAGCTCGACCCCGAGCATCGCGAGGTGACCCACACCCATCGAAGCCGACATCGAGTCCACCACGTGGATCTCCCGGTCCGGGTGATGCCTCGCCCCGATCTCGGCGCTGGCAAACGTGCCAGAGAGCCGGCTGCCGAGCGTCACGCAGACGACCGACTCCGCACCCGCGGCGAATGCGTCCGAGAAGACCTCCGCAAAGGCACCGGGCGCCGGGGCGGCGGTCGTCGGGAAGGGGGCGTCGGGTGCGAGCATCCGGGTCCAGAAGTCGGCCGTCGACAGGTCCACGCCGGACCGGAACTCCTGCGTGCCGAACCGGACGAGGAGCGGCACGACCCGGATCCCGAGCTCGGCAGCGAGCTCCGGCGGGAGGTCAGAGGCGGAATCGGTGATGATCGCGACCGTGGACATGGCGAGCTCGCTTACTTTTTTCGCGCGCTCGCGCGGGCGGGACGGCTGGGACGAGCTTCGGACCCGAGGCTGGAGGCATGATACGAGCGGGGCGGCCGTGCGGGGACCGAACCGCGTTCGTCAGCCGGGGACCAACCCCGGGCTCTGCCCTTCGGGTCCTGGCTCGGGCTCAACCCCCGGAGGCCGTGCTGGGCCCGCCGACAAAGCCCACCTGGTGCTCGACCCCGCGCAGCCGCCAGAGCGGCAGGACCGCGATGGCGAGCATGACGAGCGTGGCGACGAGCAGGCCGTCGATCCCGCTCAGGTCGGCGGCGACACCGCCGGCCAGGCTGCCGGTGATCTGGCCGATCG
>JADGQG010000198.1 GCA_017882025.1 Chloroflexota bacterium | reverse complement strand
CGAGTCGAGCATCGGCCGGGAGACGGCGCGGTCGGAGCGGGGCCGGAGAATCCAGCTGGAGGGTCCCGAGGCTGCACGATCGCGCGCCGCTCCCGGCTGATCCGTCCGGGTGCCCCGCTCTTCCGCCGGACGCCCGCGCCGCTCTCGACGAAGGTCTCGCGGCGATGGGCCTCGGCGACCTCCCGTTGCCGGCCGTGGCGGCCCTCGCCGACCACGTGCGCATGCTCCTTGCCTGGAACGCCGCCGTGAATCTGACGGCGATCCGCGATCCGGGCGCGGCGGTGGCCGCTCACGTGCTCGACGCGCTGTCGGCGCTGCCCGTGCTCCGTTTGCGCGGCGTCCGCGCGCTCGTGGATCTCGGCTCGGGCGGCGGCTACCCGGGTCTGCCGCTCGCGATCGCGCTGCCCGCCGAACGGGCGCTGCTGGTCGAATCGATCGGCAAGAAGGCTCGCTTCCTTGAGACGGCGGTCGCAGGGTTGGGTCTCGCCGACCGCGTGGACGTCGCCGCGGAGCGTGCCGAGACGCTGGCTGCCGACGCGCGCCACCGGGAGCGCTGGCCGGCCGTGACGGCGCGCGCCGTGGCATCGCTCGGGGACCTTGTCGAGCTCGCCTTCCCGCTGCTCGCGCCCGGCGGCATCCTGGTGGCATGGAAAGGGTCAGCGATCGGCGAGGAGCGCGACCGGGCGGGGCCCGCCATGGCTGCGCTCGGCGGCGGCACGCTCGAGGTCATCGACGCAGCGCCGCCCGCGCCGGCGGGCCATGTCCTCGTGGTCTGTCGCAAGACGGGCCGCGCGACTCGCGCCTGGCCCCGGCCTCCGGCGGAGCGTGCCCGACACCCGTGGTGAGCGACGGATCCACGCCCCGAGGCTGCTAGGCTCCCCCGATGCGGATCGCGGTCCTCTCGGACATCCATGCCAACCTGCCGGCACTCGAGGCCGTGCTGACGGCGCTCGGGCCCGTCGATGCCGTCTGGCACCTCGGCGACGTCGTGGGGTACGGGCCCCAGCCTGACGAGGTCGTCGCGCGCCTCCAGGAGCTGGGCGCTGTCGGAGTGCGGGGGAACCACGACGCGGCGGCGCTCGACCCGGAGATGGCGGAGTGGTTCAACCCGGATGCGCGGCTCGCCATCGAGTGGACGGGCGGGCGGATCGGTGCGGCGACCCGCGCCTGGCTCGGCGCGCTCCCGGATCGGCGCGAGAGCCAGGGCCTCACCCTGGTCCACGGCAGTCCCCGCGACCCAACCTGGGAGTACGTGATGACGGGGAGCGAGGCCCGCGCGAACCTCCCGGCCTTCGGGACACCGCATCTCTTCCACGGCCACACCCACATCCCCATCGCCTTCCGCGACGACGGCGGGCGGATGGAGACGCTCGGGCCGCGGGACGGCGCCACGTTGATCCTCGACGACCGACGGGTTCTCGCCAACCCGGGCAGCGTCGGCCAGCCCCGCGACGGCGACCCGCGCGCGAGCGCGATGGTGCTGGACACGGCGACGTCGACACTGACATGGCGCCGGGTCGCCTACCCGATCGCCGCGACGCAGGCGGCGATGCGCGCAGTCGGCCTTCCGGCTCGGCTCGTGACGCGCCTGGAACGAGGGCTCTGACCGCCGGCGGCCGCCGCGGCGGATGGCCGTGGTGGTATAACCATGGCCTTGCCCTCGGCCGTCGCGACAGCGCTGGCCCCCACGCTCGAGTGACAACCTTCGCATGATCGGTGGCCGCCGGCCCCTGCAGGGGCGCAAGATCGGGGATCGGCGCGTCCGCGTGGATCGACCGCATTCCCCGTACTTCCGCTACACCGGCGCGGGCATGCTCACGGCGAAAGAGGCGGCGACCGCGCCGCGCACCGGCGTCGCGCTCGTCTGGTCGAACCTGCGCCGTTCTCTGTTCGGCCGCCCCCTCTCGAACGAGGACGAGGCGGAAGAGCGGCTGCCCAAGAAGCTCGCCCTGCCGATCTTCAGCTCGGATGCGATCTCGTCGTCGGCCTATGCGACGGAGGAGATCCTTCGCGTGCTCGTGGTCGCCGGGGCGGCGGCCCTCACGCTGTCCATCGAGGTCGCGATCGCGATCGCGATCCTGCTCACCGTCGTCTCGATCAGCTACCGGCAGGTGTGCCGCGCCTACCCGTCCGGCGGCGGTGCCTACGTCGTCGCACGCGAGAACCTCTCGCAGACGGCCGGGCTGGTGGCGGCCGGCGCCCTCCTGATCGACTACGTCATGACAGTCGCGGTCTCGACCGCGTCGGCGATCCAGCAGATCCAGTCGATCATCCCGGCCGCGTACGACTACCGGATCGAGATCGCCTTCGTCTCGATCGCCCTGATCACGATCGGCAACCTGCGCGGCCTCCGCGAGTCGGGCAACATCTTCGCGTTCCCGACGTACCTCTTCGTCGCCCTCGCCATCGGGATCGTGGTGATCGGCCTGTCGCGCATCGTCACCGGGACGGTGCCGGTGGTGCCGCCCCAGCCCGAGGTCGTGCGTCCGGGCGTCGAGGTCCTGACGATCTTCCTGCTGCTCAAGGCCTTCGCGGGTGGCTCCGTCGCGCTGACCGGCGTGGAGGCGATCGCCAACGGGGTCCCGGCGTTCAAGCCGCCGGAGGCGAAGAACGCGGCCAACACCATGGTCACCATGGCGTTCCTGCTTGGGGCGATCTTCATCGGGGTCACGGTCATCGCGCACGCGTTCGCGATCCTCCCGTCGGAGGACAACTCGGGAGGCCCCACCGTCATCGCGCTCGTCGCCCAGTCTGCCTACGGCCAGGCGTCGCCCCTCTTCTACATCTTCCAGGGGGCAACAGCGCTGATCCTGTTCCTGGCCGCGAACACGAGCTTCAACGCGTTCCCGCGGCTCGCCGCGATCCTGGCCCAGGACGGGTTCATGCCGAGCCAGTTCGCCTTCCGGGGTGACCGGCTGGCCTTCAGCTGGGGGATCGTGCTCCTGGCCGCCATCGCGTTCGGGCTTCTCTTCGCCTTCAACGGCGACACCCACGCCCTCATCCCGCTCTACTCGGTGGGGGTCTTCGTCTGCTTCACGCTCTCGCAGACCGGGATGGTCCGCCACTGGCTGGCCGTCCGCGAGCCCGGCTGGTGGTGGCGTGCCATCGTCAATGCGTTCGGGGGTCTGCTCACCCTGGTGGTGCTCCTGGTGGTCGCGAGCGTCAAGTTCCGCGACGGGGCCTGGCTCGTACTCGTCCTGATCCCGCTGCTCGTGCTGCTCTTCCAGTTCATCCACCGGCAGTACGCGACATCACGCCGGCAGCTCGCGTTGCGTCCGGACCAGGTCGTCGCGGCACCGCACCGGGAGGAGCGCGTCGTCGTCCCGATCAATGGCCTGAGCCGGGCGGTGGTCCAGGCGGTCAACGTCGGCCGGTCGATCTCGCCCGACGTCCGAGCGGTCCTCGTCGTCGACGACCATGCCTATGCGGAGCAGGTCCGGGACGAGTGGGCGCGCCAGGTCCCGGGCGTCTCGCTGGTCGTCGTCGAGTCG
>JADGQG010000197.1 GCA_017882025.1 Chloroflexota bacterium | reverse complement strand
GGATGCGCCGCATGCACGATCCGGTACAGGACCGGGTCGCGCAGGTTGATGTTCGGAGAGGCCATGTCGATCGTGGCGCGCAGCACCCGCGCGCCGTTGGGGAACTCGCCTGCGCGCATCCGCTCGAAGAGGTCGAGGCTCTCCTCGACCGAGCGGTCCCGCCAGGGGCTCTCACGGCCGGGCTCGGTGAGCGTGCCGCGGTACTCGCGGATCTCGTCGGCAGTGAGGTCGTCCACGTAGGCCTTGCCGGTCCGGATGAGGTGAATGGCCCACTCGAAGAGCTGCTCGAAGTAGTCGGACGCGTGGTAGAGGTGCTCGCCCCAGTCGAATCCGAGCCAGCGCACGTCCGCCTGGATGGCGTCGATGTACTCCTGCTCCTCCCTGGTGGGGTTCGTGTCATCGAAGCGGAGATGACAGCGGCCGCCGAACTCGCGCGCGATGCCGAAGTTGAGGCAGATGGACTTGGCGTGGCCGATGTGAAGGTAGCCGTTCGGCTCTGGCGGGAAGCGGGTCACGATCGTCTTGTGCCTGCCGTTTCGCACGTCGGCGGCCACGATCTCGCGAATGAAGTCGCCTCGCTCGAGCGAGGTTGGCGTCTGGGCGCTCACGACAGCATCTTACCGTTCGGTCACCGGCCGGAGACCGGCCCGTCAGCGTGCCCACGGCCGCTTCCTTGCGGCGCGCCGCTCGATCGACCCGTCGGCCGCGCCGTCCTCGACGGTCGGCGCTACGCTCGGCCGCGGTGGTAGCGCTCCATCAACGTGGCGACGGCGGCCCGGGCCTCCGCCCACTCGGGCTCGTCGCCGAGGATCTGTGCGTCGGTACCCCAGCGGGCGATCTGCGTCATCGCGGTGACGATCGCGTCGTGGCGGACCGCCCGGAGGCGCCCACCGTCCACGATCCCGGTCACCAGGTAGTGTCGGACGACGTCGAACGGGGCGCGCCACCGGCCGATCCGCACGCGGTCGCCTTCGCGGAGCGATTCCAGCCAGTCGTCGTCGCCGACCGGGGCGTGGTCGTGGTCGCGCCGGTGGACGGCGAGCGACACGCGGAACCCGGGCGAGCGCGGGGAGGGGAGGAGTCCGTCCGCTTCGGCGTCGCGATAGCAGACCGGGCAGGTCGGCAACTCCGCGTCAGGACGCGGCGCGTCGCCGTATGGCAGCCCGCAGCGGCGACAGAACGTGATCCCGGGGCGTGTAGCGACGGATCCGCACTGGAGGCACGCGGGAAGCAGCTCGATTGCCATCCGGATCAGGCGAACGTGGGCGTTCGACGCGTCGGCCGCACGGGGTCGCCGGACGGACGGACGGATCGCGGGGGCATGCGCGAATCATGGACGAAGCCGGTGCGCGGGCGCAATACCCCGTGGGTCAGGGGACCGTTGGTACCCCCAGCCCGCCGGCGGCCTGGGCGATGCCGCGCGACAGCGCGTCCCTGACCGGCGCCGCCGGCCAGCCCAGGTGGCGCGCCGCGTCGGCCACCAGGTCTTCCGGAGCCTGCCCGGCGGGTTCGTGGCCTGCCGCGCGGAGCTCCGGCCACTGGCGGCGCGCCATTTCCGCGAGGAACGCGATCTCGCCGAGCTGCGCTGCCACGAAGTCCCGGTCCACGACCTCACCGTGGCCCGGCGCGACCTGGCCCTCGCCGGCCGCGTCGAGCAGGTCGAGCAGGTGGCCCAGCGTCGCGGGCCAGTCGAGCGGGAACGCGTCGCCGAATGAGGGCGGCGCGCCCTCCTCCACGAGGTCGCCGGCGAAGACGACCCCAGCGTCCGGAACCAGCGCGAGCACGTCGTGGTCGGTGTGGCCGCGACCCAGGAACCGGAGGTCCACCCGACGGTCCCCGAGGTCCAGCGTCCTCTCGCGGGCGAACGTGCGATCCGGCGGGTCGACCGGGGAGGCGAGCAGGTCGTCGGCGAGCCCGGGCATCTCCGCGGCGACGTCGGCCCGCCGGGCAAGCCCCAGGTCGCGCATGAAGCGCGCGCACCCGTCCTCGCCCCAGATCTCGCAGGGGCGGAACGCCGCGTTCCCGAGGACGTGGTCGAGATGCGCGTGGGTGTTGAGCACGACGTGCGGCAGCCGGCTCACGTGCCGCAGGTCGTCGAGCAGCTCCCGCGCCTGGACGAGCGTGGATCGCGTGTCGATGACGAGGACGCGTTCGCGACCGACCACCGCGCCGATCGTCTGGTCGAAGAACGCGAAGCGCCGGATGAAGACGCGGTCGGCGATCTCGCGCCATGGGTTCACGGGGCGGTTCCAGCGCGGGTCGTCGCGGCCACGACGCGGGTCGACGACGCCAGGCGGATCGCCGGCCCCGTCAGCCGGCGTGGACGGAGCTCAGCCCGTCGAGCGCGGCCCGGGCGGCGTCGATGTCGTCCACCACGAAGCTGAACTGGGCCTGGTCGCCCCAGCGGCCGATGAAGAGATGCCCGTAGATGTTCACGCCGGCGTCCGCGAGCCGGCGCGCGACCCGTGCCATGCCGCCCGGCTGATCGTCCACCTCGACCAGGAGCGACTCGCCTTCGATGAACTCGTAGCCGCCGGCCTCCAGCACGGCGCGCGTGGCGGCGTCGTCCGAGGTCTTGAAGATCAGGTGGCCGCTTTCGCCGATGCCGCCGCCCCCGATCGCGCGGAGGTCCACGCCCCGCGTCGCGAGGATCTCCGACAGGTCGGCCAGCGATCCCGGGCGATTCGGGAGCTGGATCACGAACTGGTTTGCCATGGTCCTCAGCCCTCCGCGGTCGCGCTGTGCATTGGCGGCAAGTCTACGACCTGCACGGGTCTCGGGCCTGGACGACGGGTACCCCGGCGTGCGTTGGCCGCGGGCGCGGAATGTCGTGCGGGTCTGCGCGGAGGTCACACCGGCGGCGGGTCGCACGTCGTACGCTTGACGGGGCGCCGGTCGCGGCCGGGACCGGGCCCGTCCACCACCGGGACGAGGAGGAGAGATGCGGCGTCGCTTGGGATTCCTGCTCGCGGGGGCGCTCATGGTGGCGGCGTGTGGCGGCGGAGCCACCGCGACGCCCCAACCCTCACCGTCGGTGGCACCGAGCCCGACCGACATCTATACCCAGACGTCGGCCCCGAGCGAGGCGGCGAGCCTCGCGCCGGCGGCGTCGGTGGAGCCGACCACGCCGGCTGGTGGGACGACCTACACGGTCAAGAAGGGCGACTTCATGGTGACGATCGCGAAGGAGCTCGGGGTCACCGTCGCCGCGCTGAAGGCGGCGAACCCGACGGTCGACCCCACGAAGATGCGGATCGGGTCCGTCCTGATCATCCCGCCGAAGTAGTCGCGCGTCGCCGAGCGAAGTAGTCGCGCGTCGTCCGGCAGGGTCGCCCGGCAAGAGCGACCGGCGAAGGGCGCCCGGCGACAATCCTGGCAGGCCGATCCGGGACGCAGCGGTCCCCGGGTATCCTTCCGCGGTGGCACGGCTCCCCGCTCCGGTTCGCGCGCTTCCCGACGACGTGGTCGGGCTTCGGGCGGCGCTCCTGGCATGGTTCC
>JADGQG010000196.1 GCA_017882025.1 Chloroflexota bacterium | reverse complement strand
CAGCACGTCGAGCCGGCGCGCCTCCACGAGCGCGAGCAGGAGCCCCAGCGGGCCCTCCCACTCCGGCAGGCGGATCTCGGTTGCGTCCTCGGGGCGTCGACGGGCGCCGAAGGCCACGGACGTCGTGGGGGGCTGGACTGCGGGTTCGCTCGCTCGGGCGGGCATCGCTCAACTGGCCTCGTCGGCTGCGTGGAGGAGCGCCGCAGCAGCGGCGTCCGCGGGCGGTACGTCGCCCCGGATGAGTCCTGCGGAGCGCGGCCCACAGCCCGCCGCCAGGGCGAGCGCCGCGGACCGGTCCGAGTGATCTCGCAGCCGTGCCATGGCGCCCCCGCCGCCCGGCAGCCGGGCGGCGAGCCGGTGCGCCCACGGCCCCAGGCGCTCGCCGAGCGACCAGGCGACCCGGTGCCAGAGCCGGATCGAAGGCCCCTTGCCCGCGTCGTGGAAGAGGCCGGCCAGGAGGAGGTCGCGGTCGTCGGAGCCGAGGGCGCGCAGCCGTCCGAGCACGTCAAGGCCGTGTCGCCGGTCCGCGAGCGGCATGCCGTCGAAGAGGGAGAGCTGGGCGGGCGTCAGCCAGCCGGCCAGCTCGACCCGTTCCCCCGGCGCCACGCGGGCGACGAGATGGCGGCCGAGCTGGCGGGCCTTAGACGCCCACCAGGACCGAGACGAACCCATCCAGGACCGGGATGAGAACCTGACCGCCGATCGAGACGCCATTGATCACCGGGACGAACATGACCACGATGAGGACGAGGAACCCCCACTGCTCCAGCTTCGGGCGGATCTGCCAGACGGTCCGCGGGTTCATGAGCGAAAACATCACCTTCGAGCCGTCGAGGGGCGGGATGGGGATGAGGTTGAAGATGAACAGTGCCACGTTGATGTAGACGAAGAAGAAGATCACCCTGGCCACGAACAGCACGGCGTCGGAGCTCACAAGGTCAAGCGCGACGATCGCGCGCAGGGCGAGCGCGGCGAGGACCGCCATGCCGAGGTTCGAGACGGGCCCGGCAGCCGCCACCCACGCCTCGGCACGCCGGCCGCCGCGAAGCATCGACGGGTTGACGGGCGTCGGCTTCGCCCAGCCGATGAAGAACCCGCCGATGAGCGCCGACCCTACGAGCACGAGCGAGCCGACCGGGTCCAGGTGAACGATCGGGTTAAGCGTCAGGCGCCCGAACATCTTCGCGGTGCCGTCGCCGAGCCGGTACGCCACCAGCGCGTGGCTGAACTCGTGGACCGGAAAGCCCACGAGGAGGAAGATCGCCACGGCGACGAGCGTTTCCGGATGGATTTGCAGGCCGAGCACGGGAACTCCGGGTACGGGCGGGGATCCCGCGTATGGTAGCCCGGGCGGGCTGGGCTACATGGTGGCGAGGATGGTGGTCTTCTTCGCCTCGTAGTCCTCGGGGGTGATCAGGCCGGCGTCGCGGAGCGCGGCCAGCTCCCGGAGCTTCTCTTCTGTCGTCTTCTGGACCGGGGCGGGCGCCGGCGGGGCGACTGCCCGGGCGGACGCAAGGGCTTCTGCCGCCTTCCGGTCCTGCTCGACGTCGCGGGCGTTGAGCGCCTCCAGCGGCGCCGTGATGCGGCGTGCCAGCTCGTCCTCGATGTCCTGCTTCGCCAGCATCATCGTCTTCTTGAACGTCGGCGCGTGGTGGAGCATGTGGTAGTCGTCCGCGACTTCCTCGGCCGCGGTGAGGATGCGCAGGTTGCCCCAGTCGAACATTCGTCCGAAGACGCTCTGCTCCAGGATCGCGTCGTTGATCTTCTCGAGGGCGCTATCCGCGGCACGCTTTGTGAAGAGCCCCTCCACCTTGAGAACGCGCCGGTTCGTAATGGCGTAGTCCTCGGCCCACCAGTGCAGGTAGACCCAGACGATGTTCGCGGCGCCCAGCACGAGAAGACCGAGCGTGATCCAGCCGAGGAGATCGCGCGCGGTCCCGCCGGGATTGAAGATGACGATCGCGAGCAGCGCGGCAATGGCGATCCCCACCATGAGGATCCCCCACCTCGCGGCGGCGATCCTGCCGAGCGGGTGCTGCCGCGTCCGGTATACGACGTGCTCCCCGTCCATGAGCAATGAGTCCGTATAGCGCGCCATCCCGTGCTTCCTCCTTCATCGCGGCCCTCAGGCGCGCGGATGCGCCCGAGCGTACACCTCCCTGACCCGCTCGCCGGTCAGGTGCGTGTAGATCTGTGTCGTGCTGATGCTCGCATGTCCCAGCAACTCCTGGACGATCCGCAGGTCGGCCCCGCCCTCCAGCAGGTGGGTCGCGAACGAGTGGCGGAGCGTGTGCGGCGTCGCCCGCCCGGCAAGGCCCGCCGCCGCGGCGGCGCGCTTCACGACATCCCACGCCTGCTGGCGGGTCAGCCGGCGGCCGCGGCTCCCCAGGAAGACGGGGCCGCCGCGGTGGACGGGCACCGCATGGAGCGCGAGCAGGGCCGGGCGGACGGAGGTCTCGTACCGGCGCAGCCAGTCGACCGCGACTTCGCCCACCGGGAGCAGCCGTTCCTTGTCGCCCTTGCCGATCACCCGCACCGTCGCCGCGTCCAGGTCCAGGTCGTCGGCGTCGAGCCCGGTCGCCTCGCTGACCCGCAGACCCGCGGCGTAGAGCAGCTCCAGCAGGGCGCGCGACCTGATCGGGCCGGCATCCTGCGCCGGGTCCGGCGCGCCCGTGGGGCCCGCCGCATCCAGGAGTCGCGCCACCTCCTCGACCCGGAGCGGATCCGGCAGGAGACGCGGCTCACGGGGAAGGTCAAGATGGGCGGCCACGTCCACCCGCACCAGGTCCTCGGCGAGCGCGAATCGGTAGAAGGCGCGGATCGCCGCGGTCCGGCGCCGGCGACTCGTGGCCCGGAGTCGAACGCCCGCGGGGCCGGCCGTGCTCGCGAGCCGCCCGAGATACGCCACGGCGGGATCCGGCGAGCGCTCCCATCCGCCCCGCGCCTCCGGGCTGCCCCCGAAATCGCGGAGGTCGGCACCGTACGCCTCGAGCGTCGCGTGCGCGAGCCCGCGCTCAACCCGGAGGTGGAGCAGGAATCCTTCGATGGCCGCGACGAGATCCAGGGGTGTGCCGGGGGGCATTTGGCGTGGCCGGCGTGGCCGTCCGGCGATCATCGCCGCGCACCCGCCGGGCCCGCCCCGGAGGCCCGGAACGCGGCGGCCCGCTCCAGCAGGTCTCGCGCCGACGCCGCAGCGGCTGCGCCGCCGGCCGGGCCGCCGATCATCGCGGCCAGCTCCTCGACGCGCTCGTCATCGGTCAGCCGGCGCACCTCGGTCACGGTTCGGCCGGCGCGCTCGACCTTCCGGATCCCGAAGTGGGCATCGGCGTGGGCGGCGATCTGGGGCAGGTGCGTGACGCACAGGACCTGGTGCCGGCGTCCCAGGAGCCAGAGCGTCCGGGCGACCGGGTCCGCGCTGCGACCCCCGATCCCGGCATCGATCTCGTCGAAGACGAGCGTGGGCGTCGCATCGGCGGCCGCGAGCACCTCCTCGATCGCGAGGGCGAGCCGCGACAGCTCGCC
>JADGQG010000057.1 GCA_017882025.1 Chloroflexota bacterium | reverse complement strand
GCCTCCGACGTCGCGGCGATCCTTGCTCACACGGACCGGGTGATCTTCCTCCAGGACGGCGACGTCGTCGACCTCCGCCCGACGGGCGCCACGATCACCGCCGTCGACGGGGCGCCGCTCGAGCGGCTCGTGACGCGGGTGGACTGGACTCCGGAGGCAGCCGAGAAGGGCGGCTTCGATCACTTCATGCTCAAGGAGATCCACGAACAGCCGCAGGCGCTCCGGCAATGCCTCGCCGGGCGGCTCGGCTCCGACAGCACGGTCCGCACGGACGAGCTGGCGGGCATGGCCGCGGCGCTGGCGGGCGTGAATCGCGTGGAGTTCGTGGCCTGCGGCAGTGCCTCCTATGCCGCCCTGGTCGGCGCCGCCGCAGTCCAGGAGTGGACCGGCCTGCCGGCGCGCGTGACCGTGGGCTCGGAGTTCCGCTACAGCCCGCCGCCGCTCGACGGCCGGACCCTCGTGATCGCCGTGACGCAGTCCGGCGAGACGGCCGACACGATCGCCCCGACCCGTTTCGCGCGCGAGCAGGGCTGTCCGATCATCGCGGTGACGAACACGGTCGGGTCGGCAATCACCCGCGAGGCCGACGCAGTGCTCTTTCTCCAGGCAGGCCCCGAGGTCGCGGTCGCCGCGTCGAAGACGTTCACTACCCAGGTCCTGACGCTGGTCCTTGTAGCGGCCCAGATCGCCCGGCTGCGGGGGACGCTCGACCGGCAGGTCGAGGCGGAGCTCGTCGGGGACCTGCGGGCGCTCCCCGATGCCGCGCAGCGGGCCCTCGATGCGGCCGGTGGGGTGGCCGAGATCGCCCAGCGATACGTCAACTCCCGGGGCTTCATGTTCGTCGGGCGCGGCTACACGTACCCGACCGCGATGGAGGGCGCGCTGAAGCTCAAGGAGGTCAGCTACCTGCACGCGGAGGGCTATGCGGCGGGCGAGCTCAAGCACGGGCCGATCAGCCTGCTCGACGCGGAGTGCCCGCTGGTGGCGATCGCGACGCGCTCCGCCGTCTACGAGAAGCTGGTCAGCAACATCATGGAGGGCCGGGCCCGTGACGCCCGCGTGATCGCGGTGGCGACCGAGGGCGACGACCAGGTCGAGCGCTTCGCCGACGACGTCATGTGGGTTCCGCCGACCCACGAGGTGCTCGGGCCCATCCTCGCCATCATCCCCCTCCAGCTGTTCGCGTACCACGCCGCGGTCGCCCGCGGGACCGACGTGGACCAGCCGCGCAATCTCGCGAAGTCGGTCACGGTCGAGTAGCCCATGGCCGCGCCGATCCCGCGGGTCCCGGACGGGACCGCCGAGCTCGGGCTCGACATCATCCGCGTCGAGCGGATCGGCGATGCCCTCGCGCGCTTTGGGGATCGCTTTGTCCGGCGCGTGCTCACGCCGCGTGAGGCTGCCTATGTGCGCGCTCGCCCCGAGACGTTTGCCGGTCGGTGGGCCGCGAAGGAGGCGGTCAGCAAGGTGCTTGGGCTCGGCGTCCGGGGAATCGGCTGGCTCGACATCGAGATCGAGCGACTGCCGACCGGTCAGCCGGCGGTCCGTCTCCACGGCCGGGCAGCGGCTCGTGCCGACCAGCTCGGGCTGGCTCGGATCGCCGTCAGCATCACCCACGAGCGCGAGTACGCGCTCGCCATCGCGTTCGGGGTTCGCACGTCCGGCGGTCGCTACGTCTTTCCGCCGGACATCGACGAACGCCTGGGCGAGCGCGAGGCGGCGCTGCTCCGCCGGATGGAGCGCATCCGCGGTCTGGGCCGGGAGGCGGCGGCGCTCGCCGCCGTGGCGGAGGAGAGAACCGACGATGGATGAGCATCCCATCCCGGCCAAGGCGGGCCAGCCCGACGCCGAGCGCCTCGACGACCGGCGCGCTGGCCTCCTCCTGCCGGAGCGGCCCGGCCGCGGCCACAAGGGAACGTTCGGCAAGCTGCTCGTCGTGGCCGGGTCACTCGACTACGCGGGCGCAGCCCTCCTGGTGTGCCAGGCGGCGGGCCGGGCCGGCGCGGGGCTCGTCACGCTCGCCGTGCCCGAGTCACTCCAGCCGCTCTTCGCGGCGAAGGTTGTCGAGGCGACCACGCTCGCGCTCGCCGAGGACGACGTCGAGGAGGTGGACCCGGAGCCCGCCCTGGCGAGGATCCTCGACCATGAGCACGACGCCCTCGTCGTGGGTCCCGGGCTTCGGCCGTCGCTCGCCTCCGCCGAGATGATCCGCGGCATCCTCGCGGCAGGCGCCCGGGACGACGCCAGCCCGGCAGTCGTCGACGCGGAGGCCCTCCGGTCGCTCGCCGCCGAGGATGGCTGGTGGGAAGGCGTGGCCCGGCCGTGCGTCCTCACGCCGCACGCGGGCGAGTTCAGCCGCCTGCGGGCGGCCGGCGGTCTCGGACCCGGGGCCGACGGGGACCTCGTCGGCGACGATGCCGCCCGGCTCACGGCAGCCCGCGACGCGGCCCGCACCTGGGGCCACGTGGTGGTGCTCAAGGGAGCGCACACGGTGATCGCGGCCCCGGACGGATCGGCCGCCGTGGCAACGTTCGAGAACCCGGCCCTCGCCACGGGCGGCACGGGCGACGTCCTGGCGGGGACGATCGGCGGTCTGCTCGCCCAGGGCCTTGCCCCATATGCGGCGGCGCGTCTTGGCGTCCATCTCCACGGGATGGCCGGCGAGGCGGTCCGGCTTCGCGTCGGCGACGCCGGGCTCCTGGCAGGCGACCTGCCGTTCGAGATCGCCCGCGCGCGCCACCGGCTGACCGCCGACGCCGCGCGTCGCGCGGGCGTCGGCGCGCTCGGCTTTGGCCGGCCCGCCGGATGACCGACGAGCCGCTGCCCATCGAGGCGCGCCTCCGGGCCGCCGGGCTCCCGCCGCTGCCGCGGACGGCCTGGCTGGAGATCGACCTGGAGCGGCTCGCTGGGAACATCCGGGCGATCCTGGCCGCACTCCCCACCGGCACGCTGGTCGAGGCCGTGGTCAAGGCGAACGGGTATGGCCACGGCGCGGTGCCGATCGCGCACGCTGCGCTGGCGGCTGGCGCGCACGGCCTCTGCGTGGCCACGCTCGACGAGGCTCTCGAGCTCCGCGCCGCCGGCTTGCGGGCGCCGATCCTCGTCCTCTTCCCGGTCCTGCCGGACGGCGTCGTGGAGGCTGCTCGCGCCGGGATCGCGGTGGCGGCAGGCGACGCGGTGGTCTGGCCGCGCGGACTGGCCGCCTATGCCCGGGCGCGCCGGCGCGCCCGGGGACGCCTCGGCGACCTCGCGGTGCACGTCGGGATCGAGACGGGCCTGGGCCGCGACGGGCTGGCGCCGGACCAGGCCGTCGCCGCCGTGCGTGCGCTGACGGACGTGCCCGGGGCCCACTTCGACGGAGCATGGTCGCACCTGCAGGCGCCGGAGGACGCGGCCCGAATGGCCCGCCAGGTGGACCGCTTCCAGGCCGTGCTCGACGCGCTGGCCGCGGCCGGTTTGCCCGCCCCGCACCGCCACCTGCTGGCGTCGGGCGGTCTGCTTGCGGTCGAGCGGTACGTCGGCGGGGAGCGGCCCGTCTTCGACGGCCTGCGGGTCGGGCTCGCGCTCTACGGGATCGCGCCCGAGGGGCTCCCGATCGGGGGGGCAGCGACCGGAATCCAGGCCGCGCTGCGGCCCGTCCTTTCGCTTCGTGCACGGCCGGTGCGGGTGGCGGAGCTGCCCGTCGGCGAGGGCGTCGGGTACGGGCCAAGCTTCGTCACGGCCCGCGCCAGCCGGATCGCGACGCTCCCGCTGGGCTATGCCGACGGCTGGACCCGCTCGTTCGGGGGCCGCGCGACGGCCATTGTCCGCGGCCGCAGGGTGCCGCTCGTGGGGACGGTCGCGATGGACGCCGTGATGGCCGATGTGACCGACGTTCCCGGGCCGCCCGTCACGCCCGACGACGAGTTCGTCCTCCTCGGCGAGCAGGGCAGTGACCGGATTACCGCCGCGGAGCTGGCGCAGGAACGCGCCACGATCAGCTGGGAGGTGGTCGCCGCGATGGCTGCACGCCTGCCCCGGGTGTACACTGCGCCGGCCGCGGCGGTCGGCATTCGCACGCTCACGCAGGACCGGGGGCCATGGCGGAGATCGCGCTCTGGAATGGCGATATCTGTGACCTCGAGGTGGACGCGATCGTGAGCCCAGCCAGCACCAGCCTCTGGATGGCGACGGGAGTCGCGGGAGCGATCAAGCGCCGGGGTGGCGATGCGATCGAGTTCGCCGCCGTTCGCCAGGGGCCCGCTGGCCTGGGCGACGCGATCGTGACCGACGGCGGGTCGCTTGCCGCGCGCTGGGTCATCCACGCCGTCTCGCTCGACCAGTCGCGCCGCACCGACGCGGGGGCCATCGACCGAGCGGTCCGGAACGCGTTCGCGCGGGCCCGGGAGCTTGGCGCCGAGACGCTCGCAATCCCGGCGCTCGGGACCGGCGTTGGTGGGTTCCCGATCGCGGTGGCCGCCCGCGTCACCGTCGCGGCCGTGCGCTCCGAGCTGGCCCGCTCGCCGCAGGTGACCCGCGTGACGTTTGCCCTCCGCGGAGCCGTCCCGTACGAGGCATTTCGGTCAGCGCTCGCGGCCGTTGCAGCACCGCCGGCCGGGACGCTCGCGTGACCTTCCCCTTCTTGCCCGGCGACGAACAGCGCGCTGCCCTCGTCGAAGAGGTCGCGCGCGAGATCCAACTGCGCGGCATGACGGGACCCGCGGTCCTCTTCCTCCACGCGAGCATGCCGGACGGCGGGCTTGCCGGGAGCGCGATGACCTTCTTCAACCCGGTGCTGCGCCAGCTCTTCGGGGGCGGCAACGCACCTGCCAGCGCGCTGCTGGCGGACGAGGTCGGAATCGAGCAGCTGATCGACCGACTCGAGGAGCTGGACGAGGAGTCGGTCTGGGACGCGTGACCCACGTGGAGCCGGGGGCAGCCGAGCCTCTCGTCGCCACCCGGCCCGCGTCCTCGCCGGCGGTGCCTGCGTCCTCCGCACGCGCGGTCGCGGCACCCGCCGACGACTGGCAGTCCGCCTTCTTCACGCTGGACCATGGGACCGCGACGCTCGCCGGCGCGCTGGTGGGACGCGTCGACCGACGGTGGCGCCTGTTGGCGGCCGCGGCGCTCCCCGCCGGCAGCAACCCGGACACGCTCCTCGGCCTGCTCGTGGATCGCCTCCGGTCGGCGGACCCGGCCCGTGCCGAGGCAATCGGGGGCGGCCCCGGGCGGGGCTCCGAGCCGCTCGCTGCCTGGCCTCGGCTTGTCGCGACGAGCGTGCCCGCCGCGACGCTTGCCGTGATCGCCGCCACCGAGCGGACGCGCGCCCGGCTGGAAGAGGCCGCCGTGGGGGCGGGCTGGAATACCGTCGCCGGCAGTGCGGAGCGGACCGATCCACTCGCGCTCACCCGGCTTGCGACTCGCCCGGGCGTTGTGGCGCTCCTCGTCGGGGTAGCGGATCCGCCCGACGCTGACGAGCGTGACCTCGCCGCGGAGCTCGCCGTCGCAGCGGCCGGAATCGCGGCCCGGCGGCCTGGCATGCGCATCTTCCTGGCCGGCCCGGTCCCCGAGGCTCCGCTGCTCGACGCGTGGCGCGCCCCGGTCATCGTCAGGCTCCCGGCACCGGCCGGCGCACCCGGCGAGCTGGCTGCCTCCACCCTGCGGGCGGCGCTGGCGGCCGCGCGCGGTGGCCCCGACGACAGCCGTCGCGCCCTGGCCCCCGTCGCCGGGTCGCTTGCCCGGGTTCTCGGGCTCCGGGTGGAGATCCTCGAGATCGGCGTCTCGGGTGCAGCGCGCGTGGTGGCCTCTCCGAGCCCAGCGGACGACGGCGGGATCGCCGCCTCGGTGCAGATCGTCGAGGTGCCCGATGCGGCGCTCTTCCGGATGGATCGCCCCGGGTCGGTCGACCGGATCGATTACTGGTTCACCCAGAGCCTGGACCGGGCGCGACTCCGCGACCGGCTCGCGGAGCTGGCCGTCGCGCCGTGGAGCGACCTCGACGCGGACGGAGCGCTCCTGCGGGCGGCCGCCCTTCGCGGGGCCGTGGAGCGTCTGCTCGCGGCCACCGACCCGGTGCTCGGGCATGGCGGCGTGGACCTCGTGATCGGCGCGGGCGGGGCGTGGTCGGCGGTCCCGGCGCCCGCCGCGGCCCACATCGTGGCCGACGTGGTCCGCCGTCCGGGCGCCGTGCAGGTGGCGATCGACCACGCCCGCCTCCTCGGCCCGATCGGGACGATCGCAGACGACGCTGGGCGGGACGCGCTCGTCGCCGGTCTCGGCGAGGACCTGCTCCTCCCGCTCGGAACCATCGTGACGCCCCGCGGCCTGCGGCCGAACCGGCCGGCCGGCCGCCTGGTCCTCGAGACCGGGGGTGCGCGATCCGAGGTCGAGCTGGTGGCCGGCGGCTTCACGCTCGTCGACCTGGCGCCGGGCGCCAGCGGGACGGCCGAGCTGGCCTTCCGCGGAACGACCGAGCTCGGCCCGCGCGGCCGCCGCTTCCAGGTCGCCGTCAGCGGCGGCCTCGCCGGGTTGCTGCTGGACCTCCGTGACATCCCGCTCCGGCTCCCCGAACGGCCCGATCGTCGCCGCGAGCTGCTGGGGACGTGGGAACGGGCGCTCTGGCCGGAGCGCGACGCGTGACGGGCTGGCTGGAGCTCGTCCCCGCCCGGGCGCTCATCGTGCCACGACCGCGCATCCGCCTCGAGCTGCAGCCGGGCGATCGCGTGACCGCGGTCGTTGGCGAGGCCGTCCATGTCGGCGAGGTGCTGGCGGAGCGGATCCGGGACCCCCGGCTGGTCGAGGCGCCTGTGCCGCGGGACGGCGCGGACCAGGGCATCCCTCTGCCCGGTACCTGGTTGCCCGGCGAGCACGCGCTCGCCGGGCGCCGCGCAGGAGCGCCGGCCGGCGAGCTCCTCTTCGAACATGGCGGACGGCGCCGCCTGGCGAGCGGCCCGCACCCGGACCGCCTCCACGCTCCGGCCGACGGCCGCGTCGTGGACGTGGAGCCTGGGGTCGCGCTTGTGCTGGAGATCGACGGTCCGGGGCTTGCCGCCACCGAGCTCCTCGGCGAGCCACATTGGGGCCGGCTCGTCATCCTGCCCGAGGAGTCCGATCCGCGCCTCGCTCTGGACGTCGCCCTGGCCGGGGCGGTGGTGGTCCTGCCGAGCCGCGTCGACGCCGAGGCGCTCGCCCGCGCGCGGGCGATGGGGGTTCGCGGCGCGGTTGTCGCATCGCTCGCCGAGCGCGACCGGCGCGATCTCGCCGCGTCGTCGGCGCGCCAGGAGGCTGGCCTGCAACGCCTGGCACCCTTCGGGGTGCTCGTGCTGGGCGGATACCTTCGTCGCGTATTTGCCGCGGCCGTCCGGTCTACGTTCGACGCAGCTTCGGGTGCCGTGGTCGGGCTGGTCGGTGACCCGCCGCTCCTTCTCCTCCCGGCGGATCGGCACCTGCCGCTGCCGGAGCCGGACCATATCGTGGTCCGCGGCGGACCCGAAGCGGGTCGGGAGGGCCGCTGGCTGGGGCCCGGCGGGATCCGTCGCGTCCGCGGGGGCATCACGGCCGAGACCGGGCTCGTCGCCCTCGACGACGGCCGAACGGTTGCGATCCCGATCGGAGAGCTGGAGCGGTTCGCCCTCGTCGTCGCCAACGGGTAGGCTCTGCGAATGCCCGCCGCCCCGCCGGAGCTCCATCTGCTCGCGCCCCACGCCGCCGCCACGCGCGCGTTTGGTGAGCGCCTGGGGATCGCCGCGGCGGCCGGGGACGTGATCGCGCTCATCGGGCCGCTCGGTGCCGGCAAGACGGAGTTCGCCCGGGGCGTCGCGCGGGGCCTGGGGGTTGTCGGCCTCGTCAGCTCGCCGACGTTCATCCTCATCGCCGAGCACGAGGGGCGCCTGCCGCTCTTTCACGTCGACTGCTATCGCCTCGCCGGCGCCGAGGACGCGGTCGGCGCGGGGCTCCTCGACGAGCGACGCGCCGAGGGCGTCACGGTCGTCGAGTGGGCCGAGCGCCTCGGGACCGCGCTGCCGGCCGGCCGGCTGGAGATCCGGCTCGACGGGTCCGGTGACGACCCGCGGACGCTCGCCTGCCGGGCGACCGACGCCCGGCACGCCCGGCTGCTGGAGGCACTGGCGTGACGGCGGCCGTCGCGAGCGGGCTCCTGCTGGCGATCGACACCGCGACATCCCGGGCCGTGCTCGCCATTGGGACCTCCGACGGGACGCTGCTCGCGGCCGATACGTGGCCGGCCGGCCATCGCCATGTCGAGGAGCTCCTCCCGCGCCTGGAAGCGCTCCTCGCCGGCTGCGGCTGGGATCGGCGGGCGCTCGCTGTCGTGGCGGGAATCGTCGTCGGGACCGGCCCAGGCGCATTCACCGGCCTCCGGGTCGGCCTCGCCACGGCGAAGGCGCTCGCGGTCGCGTTCGGCCGGCCGCTGGTCGCCGTCGGGAGCGGCGCTGCGCTCCTCGCCGCGGCCGGGGCGGCGGATCCCGCGACCGACCCACGGCACTTCGTGCTGCTCCTGCCGGCCGGCTCCGCCGACCGCTACCTCGTCACGACCACCGGGACTCGGCTGGCGACCGGCCCCGACCTGCCCGCGCTCCCGGTTGGCGCCGTGATGATCGCGGTGGACCTCGCGGGGCGTGCCCCGGATGCGGCGCTGGCGCGCGGTGAGGCTGCCACGGACGGGCTTCCCGGGGTCCTGCTGCAGCTCGGCGCCGCGCGGCTGGCCGTGGGCGACGTCGACGATCCGGCGCGCGTGGTGCCCGAGTATGTCTCGCTGCCGCGCGGCACGGCCGCCGACGCGGGGGAGGAGGCAGTGACCACGTGGTCGCCCGCCCGCCCGTAAGGCTCGTCATCGAGCCGATGACGTTCGAAGACCTGCCGGCGGTGCAGGAGATCGAGCGCGCAAGCTTCACGACGCCGTGGCCGGCCCACGCATACCAGGCGGAGCTGGAGACGAACAAGCTGGCCCGCTACCTCGTTGTCCGGCTCGGGCGCGAGGTCGTCGCCTACGCCGGGATCTGGCTGATGGTCGACGAGGCGCACATCACGACCTTCGCGGTGGCGCCGGCGTGGCGCCGCCGGCGGATCGCGGAGCGTCTCCTCGTGGCCGCCCTGGACCTCTCCATCGCCCGAGGGGCCCGCGAGGCGACCCTGGAGGTCCGCCTGTCCAACCTTCCGGCGCGCCGGCTCTACGAGAAATACGGCTTCCGGCCGGTCGGGATCCGGCCGCGCTACTACAGCGACGATCACGAGGACGCGCTGATCATGACGACCGAGCCGCTCCTGTCGCCTGGCATGCGGGCCCGCCTGACCGCGCTCGGCGCGGAGCTGGCCGCGCTGGCCGACCTGGAGCCGCCCGACGCTCCGCTGCCCGGAACCGCCCGGTGAGCGCCCGCGAGCCGCTCCTCCTCGCGATCGAGTCATCCTGTGACGAGACCGGGGTCGCGCTCGTCGTGGGGGGGCGCCGGATCCTGTCCCAGGCGGTGGCCAGCCAGATCGCGCTCCACGCCCCGGCAGGCGGGATCGTGCCCGAGGTCGCCGCGCGCGCGCACCTTCGCTGGGTCGTGCCGGCGTTGGCCGAGGTCCTGGAGACCGCCGGCGTCACGATTCCCGAAGTCGACGGGATCGCCGTCACCGCCGGCCCCGGCCTTGCCGGCTCGCTCCTCGTGGGCATCGCATTCGCGAAGACGCTGGCGTGGGCCCATGAGCTCCCGCTCGTCGGCGTCAACCACCTCGAGGGCCACCTGTATGCCGCGTGGCTGCTGGACCCCGACGAGCCGGAGCGTCCGGTGCCGCCCTTCCCGCTCGTGGCGCTCGTGGTCTCCGGCGGGCACACGTTCCTCGTCGAGATGCGCGACCACCTCACCTACCGGCTCCTCGGCGAGACCGTCGACGATGCGGCCGGCGAGGCGTTCGACAAGGCCGGCCGCCTGCTGGGTCTCGGATACCCGGGCGGGCCGGCGATCGCAGCCGTTGCGACGGACGCGCGTCGCCGCGACGTGGTCCTCCCGCGCGCGTGGCTGGGGGACTCGTACGACTTCAGCTTTTCGGGGCTCAAGACCGCACTTCGGCGCCAGGTGGAGGGCGAGCTGGCGGCGGCCGGCCGGCCCGGCAACGAGGCGGGCGGCCGGCTCGACCCGTCGCGCGTCGCCGAGCTCGCATGGGGCTTCCAGGAAGCGGTTGTCGAGGTGCTCGCGGCGAAGACGCTGCGTGCGGCCGGCGAGACGGCCGCGCAGGCGATCGTCCTCGGCGGCGGCGTTGCCTCGACCCATGTGCTGCGGGCGCGCATCGCGGCCGGAGCCGCCGCCCGCGGCCTGCCGCTCTTCGTGCCGCGACCGGGCCTCTGCACGGACAACGGGGCCATGATCGGCGCGGCCGGCTGGCATCGGTTCGTCGCCGGGGAGCGTGCTGGCAGCGACCTCGCAGCGCGTCCGGCCTGGCCGCTGGTCCGCCCCGTCGGGGCGCCCGACACCCGCCGCCCGCCCCGGCGGGGGGCCGCGG
>JADGQG010000056.1 GCA_017882025.1 Chloroflexota bacterium | reverse complement strand
GCGTCGCGGGTCGGCCGGCCGACCGGGGCGATCGGCGCGCCGACCCGGACCCGGACCGTCTTGCCGAAGCGGAGCCAACCGGTTCCCGTGAGGCCGACCGGGACGATGGGGACGCCCGTGCGCAGCGCGAAGAACGCCACGCCCTCGTTGATCGGCAGGAGCGCGCGCTCGCCGACGTGGATCCGGCCCTCCGGCGCGATCGCGAGGTGCGCCCCGCTCGCGAGCACGACCTCCACCCGGCGGGTCGCCTCCAGGAGGTTCGTTCGCTCGGGATTGACGGGCACGGCACGACCGGACCAGGCGATCAACCGGTTGCGCACGCCGGCGGACATATCGGCCTCCTTCGGGCCGAAGAACCAGAGATCCGGGCGTGCCGGCAGGGCCGCGACCGCGACGAACGGGTCCGCCCAACTCTGGTGGCTGAAGCAGAGAATCGCCGGGCCCGGCGGCAACGGCTGGCCCTCGACGCGGACCCGGAGGTACGCACGAACGAGCACGCGGATCCCGAGCGTCGTGAACCAGTAGGGCACGCGGCCCGGCCGCCGGATCGCCACCGAGGGGGTCATCAGTCGGGCAGCCGCTGCGGGTCGAGGTCGGCGAGTCGCGCGATCACGTGGTCCGCGGCCTCCGCGGCTCCTTCCCCCGGCGGGACGCTCGCGTTCGGGACGAGGATCACCGTCATCCCCGCCGCGCGGCCGGCCAGTACGCCGTTGAGCGAGTCCTCCACGACGAGGCAGTGGTCGGCGGGGATGCCCAGGCGGCGTGCCGCCTCCAGGTAGACGTCGGGCGCGGGCTTGCCTACCGCGACGTTGTCCGACGAGACCACCGCGCGGAAGCACCCGACCAGCCCGACGGCGCGCAGCGTCGCCTCGATCACGGCCGGGTGGGCCGACGATGCGATCGCGGACGGAAACGCGGCCACGATCCGTCGGACGGCCTCCACGGCGCCGGGCACGCGCGGCACGGGTTCGCGTGCGTACTTCTCGACGAGCGCGTCCACGACGGCACGCTCGATCTCCGGGGTCGTGAGGTCCAGGCCGAGGCGCTCCTGCATGATCCCGGCCCAATCCCGCGAGTTGCGTCCCATGCACGCGCGATTGTCGGCCTCGGTCCAGGTCAGGCCACGCGCGGCCGCCCACTCGACGCGGACCGCGTGCCACCACGGCTCCGAGTCGACGATGACACCGTCGAGGTCGAAGAGCACGGCCTCGATGGTCGACGGCCGAGCGGCGACAGGCGTCATGCCTCGGCGGTGACGGACGGAGGCGACGCCGCGCGGGCGGGCAGCGGGCGCCCATCGATCGCCGCGAGGAGCACCTGGAGGAAGGCACCGACAGCGTCGGCATCCGTATCTACGCCGCGCAGGACCACGCCCTCCAACGTCGCGCTGATGATCCGGTGCGCGCCCTGGACCTCTACCGCGATCTCGCCGAGCTGGACCCGGCTCCAGCGGACCAGCTTGCCGGCTGCCCGCGGGCCCTCCTGCGGCACGTTGACCCGGACGTGGGCCACGACGAGGCCGGCTTGGGTGGGGGCGAGGAGTACCCAGCGGACCCCGGGGTCGTCACCCCAGCTGACCCAGCAGTCCGAATCGGGAGTCGCTCCCAGCGTCGCGAGCACCGCCTCAGCCACGGCGAGAACCTTGGGCCCGGCTGCTTCCCGGGTCGGCGCCACGGCGCTCCATTCGCTGAGCCGCATGGTGGGCCGCTCCTCCCGCTCCTCGAACGCGCGGGGCGCGCCGACGGACGGAAGGCTACCACGAGCCCCCACGGGAGGGGCCGTCCGGCCGTTCACAACCGGCCCGGCCGCACAATACTCTCGCCTGCCTAGAGAGGTCAGTTCTGGTATGTCCGTCGATCGTCGCCTCGTCAACCTGGGCGTCTTCCTGCTGATCCTGGGCGCCATTCCGCTGGTGGTCAGCCAGGGCTGGATCGCACGCGAGACCATCTCGCACGCGTGGGAGCTGTGGCCGCTCATCCTCATCGGCATCGGGATCGGGCTGATCCTGCGGCGCACGCCGCTCCACTTCGTGGGAGGCCTCCTGGTCGCCGCGACGTTCGGGACCATGTTCGGCGCGCTCCTCGCGGGCGGCCTCAGCCTGGGCGCCGTGGGCTGCGGGAACGCGGCCTCGGCCACCGATCCGCTGGTCCTCGACGAGCACGGCACCTTCGTGGGTGGAACTACCGGCGTCGTCCTGCGCGCGACCTGCGCGAGCCTGTCGGTCGTGCCGGTCTCGGGCGCCGCCTGGGGCGTCACGGTCGCAGGGAAGGCCGACGAGCGACCCACGCTGGAGCAGGCGGCGGACCATTTGCAGGTTCGGTCGCCCGACCGGACGGTCGTCCTCCCGTTCGAGGACGGACGGCGCTCCCTGTGGAACGTCACGCTCGGGACCGATGTCGCCTATGCGCTCGACGTCAACCTCAACGCCGGCGAGGCGAGCATCGACCTGGCGGGCTTGCGGGTCACGACGCTCACGGCACAGGGCAATGCCGTCGGCAACTCGCGGCTGCTCCTGCACGACGCGACCGTCGGCCGCCTCGACGTACAGGTCAACGCCGGCGACCTGAAGATCGGGCTGCCCGCGGCAGCGGACCTGGCGGGCCAGATCCAGGCCAATGCGGCGTCCGTCAAACTGTGCGCCGATCATGGCACGGGGCTCCGGCTGCGGAACACCTCAACGCTGACGGGAGACAACTTCGCCGCTGCCGGCCTGGTCCGGTCCGGCACGACGTGGGAGTCGCCGGGGATCGGCTCCGCGGCCCATGTGGTCGACCTCGCCCTGCAGGGCGCGGCCGCAAGCTTCACGCTCAATCCTTCGGAGGGATGTCAGTGAACGACCGTCTGTACCGCTCCGTCGACGACCGCGTTCTCGCTGGCGTCTGCGCGGGCCTGGCCGATCGACTTGACCTGGACCCGGCACTCGTCCGGATCGGGTACGCGATTCTCGACCTCGTGACGGGCATCTTCCCGATGCTGGTCCTCTACGTGATCATGGTCGTGGTGATCCCGGAAGAGCCGAGCTGGGCAGGCGTGCGGCCCGTTGGCCCGCAACCCACGGGCCCGGGCTGGACAGTTGCCGGCACGCCCGCGGACACCGTTGCCCCGCCGGCGGGGATGACCGGCGATGCCGCCGCAGCAGCGGACGCGGCACCCACGCCGGCAATGCCGACCGCCCCCGGCGCCGTCCCCGGCTGGATCCCTCCCGGGGTACCAGGCGGCTGGGATGCCGGAAGCTGGCGCAACCAGCGCAGCGCGGACCGCGCGGCCCGTCGTGCCGAGCGGGCAGCGCGCCGAGGGGAGCGGCACAGCGACCCGATCGCCGCGATCATCGCCGGCCTCTTCCTCGTGGCCCTGGGGGCCTTCTTCCTCCTGCGCCGCATCTTCGACATTGATTTGGCGGTCGTTTGGCCGGTCGCCGTCATCGCGTTCGGCGTCGTCGTTCTCATCGCGGCAGTCCGACCCCGCTCCGGGTGACGAACGCCCCGGCCCTGGTGATCGTGGCGGCGGTCGCCGGGATCAGCGGCGGGCTCTTCCTGCTCGTTCGCGGGCTCGCGGCGTACCGGGCGGGCGAGGCAGTGCGCGGGACGGGCACGAGCCGGATTGCGTCGCTCGCCGCGGGCGAGGTCCGTCTCGTCGGCACGATCGAGCCGGGGCCGGTGACGCTCGTTTCGCCGCTCCAGAGCGTCCCCTGCGTCTACTACCACGCCCGGATCCTCGAGGACCGCGGCCGGGAGCGAACCACGACGCTGGACGAGGAGCGCGCCGTCGGGTTCCTGCTCCGAGACGCCAGCGGTACGCTGCGGGTGTTCCCGCGGGGTGCCCGATGGGACGCGCCGGCGTGCTTCGACGAGCAGAGCGACTGGACCGGCGACGATCCCCCCGGCCTCAACTTGAACCGGGGCCCCGGCGTGACGTCGGCCATGCTCGACCGGGATGCCGCGATCGCGGCACTCCTCACGGTCCACGCCCCCGACGGCGGGGAGACCGAGGAACCGCGCGGCATCCTGGACGGCGGGGCGCTCGCCGCGCTGACCGGGACCGGGTTGAGCGGCAGCGCGGCAGGCCTCGGTGGGCGGCGACGCCACTACGAGGAGCGGCGCCTCGCGCCGGGCGACATCGTGACGATCGTCGGCAGCGCGATGCCGTTCCACGACATCGACGACCCCGCGAACGCCGACCGTGACGATCCCACGCTGGCGCTCGACGATCCGGAGGTGGCGATGAACCTGGCCGGAGCCCGCGAGGCGGGGCTCCTGAAAGGCTCCCCGGAGGAAGCCTGGGGCAACGCGGCGATCCCAGGCTTCGGCATCGGACGGCCGACGCGCGCTCCGAACCTGGACCCCGCGGCACAGCCGCTGCCGATCCAGCCGGCCGCCGTCGAGGAGCCCGCTGCCGCTACCTTTGATATCCCGGCCGGCGAGCTGGTCGTAGCGGCCGTGCCGGGCAGCCCGCTCGTCGTGCGCATCGGCAGCCCGGGAGAGGCCGTCGCGCGCGACCGGGGTGCGCTCACCCAGGGGCTGGTGGGTGCCGTGATCGCGATCGCGTCTGCGCTCCTCCTCGCCTTCGCCGCCCAGGGAGCCTTCGGGTGAGCCCGCTTACGGGCGCCGCTCTGTTCGCGGTCGCGCTCGTCGCCCTGGTGTTCCTCTTCCTCCTCGTCACGACCTACAACGCGGTGGTCGCGCTGCGCACCCGGATCGACAAGGCGTGGGGCAACGTGGAGGTCGCCCTCAAGCAGCGGCACGACCAGCTTGCCCAGCTCGTGGCGGCCGTCCGGGACGTGATGGCCTTCGAGCAGGCCGTCCTTGGCGAGGTCGCCCGCCAGCGCGCCCGCTACGCGCCGGAGGCGCCGATCGCCGAGCAGGGCGCCGTCTCTGCCGCGACCAGCCAGGCCGTCCGCTCGCTCCTCGCCGTCGTCGAGAACTATCCGCAGGTACGCTCGCAGGAGAACGTCCTGCGCCTCCAGGGTGAGATCGAGCGGCTCGAGCGGCAGATCGCCGACCGGCGCGAGCTCTACAACGACCAGGTCTACCGGTACAACGCGACCATCGCGCAGGTCCCGGCGGTGGTCCTGGCGCGGCTCCTCGGCTGGGTGCCGCGCGCCTTCTTCGACGCCGAACCGGCCGTCGACCAGCCTCCGTCGGTCGAGCTGCGGGCGCCCGAGGACCCGGACCCAAACGGGGGCGACGCGGCTCGGTAGACTGGCGGGCACGTGGCGCCGACCGGGATCGGCATCGACGAGGGAGAGGGAGCGATGGAGACGACCGCGTCCGGCGGTGAAGGGCTGCCTGCTGCCGTCGCTGCGGTCGAGCCGGTTGCCGCGGCCGAGCCTGCCGCGCCGGCCGACCGTCTCAACGTCTCGGCAGCCTTCGACGTGGCCGGCCCGGAGGAGGCACCGACGATCGTCTTCCTCCACGGCACGCGCGTGACGCGCGCGATGTGGAATCCACAGGTGGCCGCCCTGACCGACCGGTACCGCGTCGTGACCGTGGACCTGCCCGGCCACGGCGTCTTCGCCGACATGCCCTTCCGGATGCCGCGCGCGGTCGCCATCGCGTGGTCCGTCATTGACCGGAACGGCGGTCGCGCGATCGTGGTCGGGCAGTCGCTTGGCGGATATGTCGCCATGGAGCTGGCCGCCGCCCACCCGGGGCACGTCGCGGGGCTGGTCCTCTGCAACTCCAGCGCAGAGCCGCGAGCCGTCGCGCGGCGCGCCCCGCGGACTGTGGGCGTCTACCTCGCAGACCGAGTCGGCGAGCGATACCTGGGGCGCGGCGCCCCGGTGCACGCCGGCGGGCCCACCTCCGCGCCGGCGCCCCGCGCGACCAACGGCTGGCTCTTCAAGGGCGGCTACGGAGCGGTGGTGACGGCGCTCCGTACGTCGTTCCTGCCCCGGCTGGCGGCGTACCCGGGCCCGGTCCTGCTGGTGAACGGCGCCGACGACCCACTCTTCCGGCGCGCCGAACGCACGTTCCTGGCTGCCTGCCGCGACGGGCGACTGCGTGTCATCGAGGGCGCCGGGCACCTGGTCAGCAGCGAGCAGCCGGAGGCCTTCAACGCGGCCATCCGCGAGTTCGCGGAGGTGGTCTTCACGACCCCGGCGAGCCAGTAACCGCGAGCACGTCCCGGACCTCGTGGGCGATCTGGACGTCCTCGCGGGCCGCGATCACGAACGTGCGGACAGCGGCGCCGAGTGAACCGATCTCGCGATCGTCGCCGCCGGCCTGGTTGCGCGCCTGATCGACATCGACGCCGAGAAAGGCGAGATCGCGCGCGGTGCGCTCGCGGACGACCGGCGCGTTCTCCCCCACTCCGCCGGTGAAGACCAGGACGTCGAGGCCGCCCAGCGCCGCCGCCATCGCGGCGACCGACGCCCGCAGCCGGTGGTGGTAGACGTCCAGCGCAAGCACAGCGTCCGCCTCGCCGGCGCCGGCGGCGGCGAGGATCGCCCGCATATCGGCCGTGCCGGCCAGGCCCAGCAGGCCCGAGCGGTGCTCCAGCGTTGCGGCGAGCTCGGCCGGCGGCATCCGCACGTGCTCGGCCAGCCAGAGGACCAGGCCGGGATCGATGCTCCCGGACCGGGTGGCCATGACCAGCCCGTCGAGCGGCGTGAACCCCATCGTCGTGTCCACGGAGCGGCCGTCGCGCACGGCGGCCAGCGACGCCCCCGCGCCCAGGTGGCAGGTGACGAGCCGAACGCCATCGAGGGGATGCCCGAGGAGCTCCGCCGCCCGCCGCGACGCATACGCATGCGACAGGCCGTGGAAGCCGTACTTGCGAAGGTCCCAGCGCTTCCGCCACTCGGGCGGGATCGCATACGTCGACGCCGCCGCGGGCATCGCCGCATGGAAGGCCGTGTCGAAGCAGGCGACTGCCGGCACGTCCGGGAGGGCTGCCTCGACGACCTCGAGGGCGGCGAGGGACTTTGGCTGGTGGAGCGGGGCGAGATCGGTGAGCGCCCGGAGGTGCTCCACCACCTCGCGGTCGATGCGGACCGGCCGCGTATAGAGCGTCCCGCCGTGAACGATCCGGTGGCCGACCGCGTCAACGGTCCCGAACCCCTCGATGGCACGCGCAACGGCGACGATGTCGGCCTTTCCGCGGGGCGCGGGCAGGTCCTGGGACCCCACGATCCGATCCTCCGGGTCGAGCACCCGGAGCTTCAGGCTGCTGGACCCGGCATTGACGACGAGGATGCGCATCGGGTCATCGGGCTCAGTGCGGCCAGGACCAGGCCCGGATCTCGGGCGCGTCCTCGCCCTCCAGGCGCGTGTGCGCCCGCGCCATCAGGCGCCGGTCGACCATCAGCTGGCGAACGTGCGCGGCCCGTGGCCCCAGGCCCGGCACGCGGTCAATCACGTCCATCACGAGGTGGAACCGGTCGAGGTCGTTGAGCATGACCATGTCGAAGGGCGTGGTCGTCGTGCCCTCTTCCTTGTAGCCGCGGACATGGATGTTGTCGTGATTCGTCCGGCGGTAGATGAGGCGGTGGATCAGCCACGGGTAACCGTGGTAGGCAAAGATGACCGGCCTGTCGCGCGTGAACAGCGAGTCGAACTCGGTATCCGACATCCCGTGGGGGTGCTCCGTCGCCGGCTGGAGGCGCATCAGGTCGACGACATTGACGAGCCGCACCTTCAGGTCCGGCAGGTGCTGGCGGATCATGTCGACGGCGGCCAGCGTCTCCAGCGTCGGCGTGTCGCCGCAGCAGGCCAACACGACGTCGGGCTCGCCGCCCTGGTCGTTGCTGGCCCAGTCCCAGATGCCGATGCCGCGGGTGCAGTGGAGCACGGCCTGGTCCATCGAGAGCCAGTTCGGGGCGGGCTGCTTGCCCGCCACGATGACGTTGACGTACTGGCGGCTGCGCAGGCAGTGATCAGCCACGGACAGCAGCGTGTTCGCGTCCGGCGGCAGGTAGACCCGGATGACCTCGGACTTCTTGTTCACCACGTGGTCGATGAAGCCCGGGTCCTGGTGGCTGAAGCCGTTGTGGTCCTGGCGCCAGACGAGCGAGCTGAGGACGTAGTTGAGCGAGGCGATCGGTCTCCGCCATGGGATGCCGTTCGTCACCTTCAGCCACTTGGCGTGCTGGTTGAACATCGAGTCGATGATGTGGATGAAGGCTTCGTAGCAGTTGAAGAGGCCGTGCCGGCCGGTGAGGAGGTATCCCTCCAGCCAGCCCTCGCACTGGTGCTCCGAGAGGACCTCCATCACGCGGCCCTCCGGCGCCTGGTGCTCGTCCGTCGGCAGGATCTGGGCGTCGAACTGGCGGTCCGTCACCTCGAACACCGCGCCCAGCCGGTTCGACGATGTCTCGTCGGGACCGAAGATCCGGAAGGTTTCGCGGTTTCGATCGATGACGTCGCGGAGGAACGTCCCGAGCACGCGCGTCGCTTCGGCCGTGGTGGCGCCCGGCGTGGGCACCTCCACCGCGTAGTCGCGGAAGTCGGGCAGCGCGAGGTCGCGCAGCAGGAGCCCTCCGTTCGCGTGCGGGTTGGCGCTCATCCGCCGGTAGCTCTTCGGGGGCAGCTCGGCGAGCTCCGAGATGAGCGCGCCGTCGGCATCGAAGAGATCCTCCGGCCGGTAGCTCCGGAGCCAGGTCTCGAGGAGGGCGAGGTGCTCGGGGTTCGTCCGGACCTCCCCGAACGGGACCTGGTGCGAGCGCCAGGATCCCTCCGCGGGCAGGCCGTCGACCTCCTTCGGGCCGGTCCAGCCCTTCGGGCTTCGGAGCACGATCATCGGCCAGCGCGGGCGCTCGGTGGCGCCGCCGCCGCGGGCCGCGCGCTGGATCTCCTGGATCTCGGCGACCACGGCGTCCATCGCGGCCGCCATCTGCTGGTGCATGAGGACCGGGTCGTCCCCGCTGACGAAGTACGGGTGGTGCCCGTAGCCCTCCAGGAGGGCCCGCAACTCGTCCTCCGGGATCCGGGCGAGGACCGTGGGATTCGCGATCTTGTAGCCGTTGAGGTGGAGGATCGGGAGGACGACGCCGTCGCGGACGGGATCGAGGAACTTGTTCGAGTGCCAGCTGGTGGCAAGGGGCCCAGTCTCCGCTTCGCCGTCGCCGACGATGCAGCAGACGATGAGGTCCGGGTTGTCGAACGCGGCACCGTAGGCATGGGAGAGCGCGTAGCCCAGCTCGCCGCCTTCGTGGATCGAGCCGGGGGTCTCGGGCGCGACATGGCTGGGGATCCCACCCGGGAACGAGAACTGCCGGAAGAGCTGGCGCAGGCCGTCCGCATCGCGGGTGATGCTCGGGTAGACCTCGCTGTAGGTTCCCTCCAGGTACGCGTTCGCCACGATCGCCGGGCCGCCGTGCCCGGGCCCGATGACGTAGATCGCATCGAGGTCCCAGTTCCGGATGACGCGGTTCATGTGCGCGTAGATGAAGTTCAGGCCCGGCGTGGTGCCCCAGTGGCCCAGCAGGCGCGGCTTGCAGTGCCGGGGGGCAAGCGGCTCGCGGAGCAGCGGGTTGTCCAGCAGGTAGATCTGGCCGACCGAGAGGTAGTTCGCTGCCCGCCAGTACGCGTCGATCCGCTCCAGCTCCGCCTGCGCGAGCGGGCCGATTGCCTCGTCCTGGGTGCGTGCCTGGTCTGTCATTGCGTCGACCTCCGCGCACAGGGTAGCGCGGGGCGGGACGCTCGACCGGCCAGCCTCCGGGTTAGGCGGCCGTGCCGTTCGGCGGATCGTTCGTGCTGGCGGGGTCGGGCCCGGGCCACGCCCCGGTCCGCGCCACGAGCGCCATTCCGAAAGGTCGGCTAGACTCCGCCGCCGGACGTGCCTGCTCCCCAGGCGGGCGCGCCCAAGTCTCGCGCCACGACGCCCCATGACGGGCGAACCCACCGGTCGCCGACTGGCGGGCGGGTCCCGTGGTGGTGAGACTGCAATCCTCGTCCCCGCCCCACGGGGACGCCTGCACGGGCCAGTGCCGTCGCAAACGGCCGGGCGCCGACCCCTCGCAGGACCCATCCCCGCAATGCCGCGGGGGCACGTGGAGTCGAACCGAATCGCTCGCTGCCCGGTCGCCGGGCGCCGCTCTCATCGGGCTCGCGGCGTCCCTGGCCCTCCCGGTGCCCGCCGCGTTCCCATCCCCGCGTCGCTCTGCCGACGCGGCCTCCCGGGCAGCGTTCCGCATCTACTCAAAGGGAGCTGTCCATGCCTGCACATTTCCATCCCCCGACCTCGAAACGCATCGGCCGCCTCAAGGAGCTGGCCATCACGCTCCTTGGCGTTGTTGTCCTGGCGGGAGCCGGCGTGCCGACGCTCGCCGTCGCCGCCGCGTCCGACCTGGCCGCGTCCCCCGCGCCGAGCGCCTCCCCTGCGCCGAGCGCTTCTGGCGCGCCAACGACGAGCCCAAGCCTTTCGCCCGATCCGTCCGCGCCCGTGTCGCCTTATCCCACTCTTGCCCTCTCGCCGATATCGACCCCGAGCCCCACGCCGCCGCCGGGCGCAGTCGCTGCGGCGACGCTGAAGGGGCAGCCATACCAGCTGCCGGCATTCGTTGGCC
>JADGQG010000055.1 GCA_017882025.1 Chloroflexota bacterium | reverse complement strand
CTCCTGGTCGGCGGCCTGATCGCGGCCTCGGTGGCACTCCACGCCTGGGGGATCGCGTGGGCACGGACGCTCGGCTGGTGAGCGGCGCCCAGGCGCGGCATCTGGGCGGTCGCTGGAGCACACTCGCGAGCGGCGTCGCGCCCACGCTGGTTGGCCTGGTCGCATTCGCGCTCGCGCGATCGACGCTGCTCCCCGGCCTGGGCCTGTGGGACACCGGCGAGTTCCAGGTCGTGGCCCCCGTGCTGGGAACCGCCCATCCCACGGGCTACCCGAGCTACGTCCTGCTGGGCTGGCTGGCAAGCCTGCTGCTGACGCCGGTCGGCGAGCCCGCGCTGCGGATGAACCTGCTTTCCGCGATCACGCTGGGCGTGGCGGCCGGGCTGACGGTCGTGCTCGTCCGCCGGCTGACGGGCCAAACGCTCGTGGCAATCGCGGCCGGCTCGCTCCTCGCACTGACCCCGATCCCGTGGCGCGTCGGCTCGTTCGCCGACCCGCACATGCTCCACCTCGCCCTCGTTGGGGGGCTGCTGGTGCTGCTCGTCGGGTGGGAGGCGCGGACCCGGAGCGGCAGGGCGGACGCGGACCGCTGGCTCGTGGCCGCCGCGGCGCTCTACGGCGTCGCGCTGGGGAACCAGGCGCTCACGATCCTGCTCGCCCCAGGGATCGCCCTCTTCATCGTTGTGGTGGAGCCCGGCGGCTGGCTGCGCCCGGCCCAGCTGGGACGGTGCGCCCTCGCCCTTTTCGGTGTCGTGGCGCTGGTCTACCTGGAGCTGCCGATCCGGGCGGCCATGGGGGCACCCCTCGTCTACGGCCATCCGGACACCTTCGGCGGCTTCTGGTACGTGGTCCTGGCACTCCAGTTCGGCGGCTCGCTGACGGGACCATTCTCGGACCTCGCGGGCAAGGCCGGCGCGCTGGCCAGCCTGGCCACGGGCCAGTTCGGACCGCTCGTCGCGCTCATCCCGGCGAGCTTCCTGGTGGTCGCGGTGCGCCGACCGCGGTACGCCCTCCTGACGGGCACGTGGCTGATCGTCACGTGCTGGTTCGCGGCGTCCTACACGAACGCCGACATTCAGCGCTACTACCTGGGCCCGATCCTCATCGTCACCAGCTGGCTCGCGGTCGCGGCCGGCGTGGTGATCGAAGCGGTGGAGGCACATCTTCTCGTCCTGCCCGACGACGCGGGGATACGCGTTGCCGCGCTGCGCCTCGTCGTGAGCGCCGCCGTCGGCGTCGCCCTCGTCGCGCCGGCGGCCATCGCCGCCCCCACGACGCGACTCGTGGTGGACCGGTCGGCCGACACGCGCGCTGCAGACTGGAGCGGCTGGGCATTTCGGGTCGCGGAGCCGAACGCCGTCCTCGTGACGTGGTGGGGGTTCTCCACGCCTCTCTGGTATCGCCAGCTGATCCTCGGCGAGCGTCCTGACGTCCGCGTGATCGACGACCGGACCCGCGTCGACGAGCGCCTCGGCAGCGTCGACGATGTCATCCGCGCGAACCTCGGGAGAGGGCCCGTCTACCTCGTGCGGCTCGACGCGGACAGGCTCGATCTCGAGCAGCGGTGGCAGGTGGAGGTGGTGCCTGATCCGGACGGGACACAGGCGCTCCTCCGCGTCGTGGGCCCCCGGGCGGCCAGCAACGGCCCGGGTACGATGGCGCCATGACCCACGCCGAGTCGGCCCTTCCCGCAGCGCCAGCGCGCGTCGCTGCGCTCTCGTACTTCTTTCCGGCCCACAACGAGGAGGCCAACCTCGAGGGCCTCGTGCAGGAGGCGCTCGCCGCGCTGCCCGCGCTCGCCGACCGCTTCGAGATCATCGCCGTCGATGACGGGTCGAGGGACCGGACCCCCCAGATCGCGGACCGGCTGGCTGCCGATAACCCGGATCTCGTCCGCGTCGTGCACCACCCCATCAACCTCGGGTATGGCGCCGCGCTGCGCTCCGGCTTCCGCGCCGCCCGATACGAGCTGGTGGCGTTCACCGATGGCGACCGGCAGTTCCGCGTCGCCGACCTCGGCCGCCTGACCGCCCGGCTGGCGAGCGCGGATGCCCCCGATGCGGTCGTGGGCTTCCGGATCCGGCGGGCCGATCCGGTCATCCGGAGGCTCTACGCACGCGTCTACAAGCTGGCCAACCGGACCCTGTTCGGCCTCCGGGTCCGTGACGTGGACTGCGCCTGCAAGCTTTTCCGGCGCGAGGCGCTGGCCGGCCTCCGCGTGGAGTCCGGCGGGGCGTTCTTTTCCGCGGAGCTGCTCATCAAGGCCCGAGCGGCGGGCCGGAACGTCGTGGAGGTCGGCGTCGACCATTACCCGCGGACGGCGGGCTCGCCGACGGGAGCGAAGCCATCCGTCGTCTGGCGCGCCGTCAGGGACTTCTGGGGCCTGCGCCTGCGCCTCTGGGCGAGTCGGGAGCGGGCCCTGGGGCGGGGCTCGACGATCGTGGGCTGATGCCCGGCCGGCCTGCTGCCCCCGGGCCGCCGATCACTCGCGCGGCGGCCCCTCGCGGCGTTCGTCGGTGCCCGGCTCAACCTCCAGCGAGTTCACGAAGTCACGGAAGACGGAGAGCTTCGATTCGTCGATCGGCTCCCCACCCCCATTCTCGCCCGTCCCGTGGTCGGGCTCGACGCCCGCCCGCTCCAGGACGGCCTCGGCGGCGAAGATCCGGGCGCCCGTGCGAACCGCCAGTGCCAGACCGTCCGAGGGCCGGGAGTCGATCTCGATCGTGCGCCCGCCCGACTCCAGCATGACCCGGGCGTGGAATGTCTCGTCGGCGAGGTCCGCGATGATCACCTCGCGGACGGTGGCGCCAAGCACGTCGAGGACCGTGGCGAACAGGTCGTGGGTGAGCGGCCGCTCCGGGGCCTGGCCCTGGAGCTTCATGGCGATCGAGCTCGCCTCCCACGGGCCGATCCAGATGGGAAGGTAGCGATCGCGCCCCAGCTCGCGCAGGATGACGACGTGCTGGGTCGAGAGCATGTGGACTCGCACGCTCTCGACGGACATCTCGATCAGGCGGCCGACCATGGGTGGATTATCCCACCTCGCGGCGGCGGCGCCGGCGCGAGCTACGGACTGGGCGTGGGCCGCGGCTGGGCCGATGGTTTCGGCGGGACGGCCGGCGCGCCCGACGGTCCAGGGCCTGCCGATCCGCCGGGGGAGGAGCTGGCGCCCGGCGAGCTGCCCGGGGACGCGCCGGGGACCTGCTCGAGGACCGCGGTCCCCAGCGTGTCCCCATCGATCCAGAAGATGGCCGGGGCCTGGCCGGGCGAGCGCGGCACGACATAGAAGCCTCGCAGGAGGTCCCATGCAGGGCTCCCGCCGGCCGGCCGGTACTGCGCCTGGTATGCGCCCGTCAGCTTGTCGAACGCCACCACGCGCCCGTTCGCCGCGTCGTAGACGTAGAGCGCGCCCTGGCGGCGCGGATCCGGTGAATCGATGAGCGTGTAGCGGCGGGTCGGGCGGAGCACCTCGTCGCCGGGCGCGGCGAGCGCCCAATCGCCGGTGCGGCCGCCCACGAATCGTTCCACCAGGCCGACGTCGGCCAGGTAGACCTCGCCGTCGATGTACATGGAGGTCACCTTGGTGACGTCCTGCGGTGTCGTCAGGTAGCGGGTCGCCACTGCCGGGTAGCTCGACCCGTCCGCGAGCATCGTGTACCGGAGGATCTGCTGCTCGGACGGGTCCAGCACGTAGAGGTTGTACAGCGCAGCGTTGAAGTTGGCGACGAAGGTGCCGATCCCCAGGATGTCGCTGCCCCACGAGGCCGAATCCTTGACCGGGAGCCGGCGCAGCGTCCCCTTCCCGGTGTCATCAGTGGGGCGCCAGCGCCAGAGGATGTTCTTGTCGTCGAGCATGAGCAGGTCCGGGCCACCCACGGAGAGATAGCGCGGTACCCCGACCTTGACGCCGGCGCTCGCCACGGCCTGGCCCGCCCGCATGATCGGGACGGCCTTGTGGGTCTGGAGGCTGACCCGGTAGACAGCCTTCGAGGCGCGGTCGAGGAGGTAGGGCGCACCGTCGGGCCCTCGGACCAACGCACTCAGGTCGAAGGCGGGATTCTGCGAGGCAAACGAGAAGGCGATCTGCGGCACCACCTCCACGACCCCGTAGAGGCGGTCCAGCCCTGCGGCCGCCCGCGAGCGCAGTGGGCTCAGCGTCGACGCCGGGATTCCGGCGGATGCGGCGTCGTCCACCCTGGCAACGGCGTCCTTGAGCAGCTCCTCTGCGCGTCGCGGATCGGCCGCGATGAAGTCGGTCCCGTTGTCGAAGACGAGCCGGAGATCTTCCCTCGCCGTCGCGAGCGCCTTCTCGCCGGCGTTGATCTGCGTGATCGGGGTCACGGGGCCCGAGCCGCCGATGATCCATAGGGCGACGCCGAGGAGCGCCGCGACCGCGACGAACGCGAGGACGGCAAACGCGGCCCGCCTCTGGGACTCGCGGCGTGTCGCGGCGGGCGTAATGCGCCGATAGCGGGCGCCGCGCCGCGGAAGCAGATCCTGGACCCGGTCGGCGAGGCCGGCGACCGCGCTCCCAACGGCGCTCCGTGCCCGGCTTGCGCCCGACGAGACCGCCGCCACGCCGCCGCCGACGGAGTCGGCCAGGGGGATCGGGGATCGGTCGGGGAGGCCGGCGAGCGGTTCCGGCGGTCGAAGGGGAACCAGCCGGCCACGATGGGCCGTCGCCGACACCTCGCCTGCCTCGAGTGCGAGCGCGGCGTCGCTGCCTGTACCGCCGGCCGCCACGAAGCGATGATGCAGGTGCTCCATGGCCGCCTGCGGGTGGAGCGTCACCACCGCATCCTTGAGCTCGTCCGGACCCAGCTTCGCCGTTACGTTGGATGAAATGAGAACCAGCGAATCGCGAACCGCGATCTCGCCGCGCCACACCTCCGGGGTGACTTCCTCCATCGGCAGGCCGTGTGCGCGCCCCACGTCGGGCAGCGTCAGCAGGTGCGCCTGCCGGACCAGGTACGCCGCCGCCGGGCCGATCGTTACCACGTAGAGCTCGTTTCCGCGGACCACGGCCAGGCCGATCCCGATCGGGCCGCTCGGCCCGCCCCCAAGCGCCAGCCGCTCCCGCTGCGCAAGGAGGCGGCGGTTCGCGGCGCGGACCGCCTTCTCCAGGCACACGACCAGGCCCGCGGACTCGTCGTAGTAGTACTCGCTCTGGACAGTTTCTGCGACGAGGTGCGTGGCGTCACGAAGGCGCCGACCCCGGCCGACGCCCGTGACAACGAGGAAGAGACTCCCCTTGGAACGGGCCGTCGCGCCGATCGTCGGCTCGACGATGGCGACGGTGTCCGGGGAGTCCTCGAGGCGGTCGTGCTCGGCCACGAGGCCGAGCTTCATCTGGAGTCGGACGGCCATGCGATTCGACGGACCTGACGCTCGGGGGCGGGCCGGCGTGACGCCGGTGACGGGCGACCACGCGGCGGGTGATTGCCGCCCGCCGAGGTCAACGGATGATACCCCGGCCCACGACCACCCGCAGCGATCCCGCCCGGATCCCGTCGGCCATGTCCGCGTACGCGGCAAGGAGCTCGTCGGCCCGGAGGAGCAGCTCCTGGCCGACGATTGGGGCGCTCGCTTCTACGATGAGCGTCCCGTCCCGCTCCAGCCGTACCGGCCGGGATCCACCACCAGCGGCCGGGACGCGACCCTGCACGAGCCGATTCCAGGCCGCTGCGGCGCGCGCCCAGCGTAACTGCTCCTCCAGGCCCAGCGCCCGCGCGGCCTCCGGCAGGAGGTCGCCGACGCGCCGGACCGGCCGGCGGCGCGGGACGCGCTCGTCGTCGAAGGGGCGGGCGGGTGACACGGGCGCCTTCAGCCGGCCCGCGGCCCGACCAGACGCGCTCCGAGCGCGGCGTCGGGGACGACCTCCCAGGCCGCCCCGATCGCCCGCAGCGCCGGGTCCAGGTCGTCGAGCGTAGTGGTCGTGACGAATGCCTGCGGCAGGCCCGCGATTCGACGGACCAGGTGGCTCCGGCGCGCGGGGTCCAGCTCGCTGAAGACGTCGTCGAGGAGGAGGAGTGGGGGCCGCCCGTCGTGCGCCGTCAGCAGGTCCAGCTCTGCGAGCTTGAGGGCGAGGATCGCGGTCCGCTGCTGCCCGCGCGACGCGAACGTGGCCATGTCGCGCCCGTCGAGCCGGAACGCGAGGTCGTCCCGGTGCGGGCCGACGAGCGTCGTCCCGCCCCAGGCCTCCTTCTCGGCGGTCTCGGCGAGCCGCCGGGCCAGCGCATCGCGGGACGTCTCGCCACCGGCCGGCATCACATTGCTCTCGTAGGTCACGGCGAGGCTCCCATCGTCGGACGCGATCTCCGCGTGGGCCGCGACGAGCGGTCCGGCCAGCTCCCCAAGGACACGGTGTCGCGCGTCGAGCACCGTCGCGCCCGACTCGACGAGCTTCGCGTCCCACGGCGATAGCTGGTCGGGCGTCGCGCGCTCCTCGCGAATCGCCCGCAGGAGCGCGTTGCGCTGGCCCAGGACGCGTCCGTACGCGGCGAGATCGACCGCGTAGGCGGGGATGCGCTGGGCGGCGAGCGCATCCAGCACGCCTCTTCGCAGCGAGGGCGGGCCGGCGACCAGCAGCATCTCCTCCGGCGCGAAGACGACCACGCGCAGGAGCCCGGCCAGTGCGGTGGCGCGCCGGGGAACCCCGTTGACCCGGATCCGCTTTCGCCCCCCGGCCGGTCCCTCGCGGACCAGGGTCACGTCCAGCTCCAGCGGGTCGAGGCCAGGCAGCTCGCGGCGAGTATCGACGCGCGCGAAGGGGGCGTCCCAGCGAATGAGCTCCGCGTCGGTCACGGTTCGGTGCGACGACCCTCGAGCGCAGACGACGAGCGCTTCCAGGAGGCTGGTCTTGCCGGCGGCGTTGGGACCCCAGACGAGGTGAGCGCCCGGCCCGAACGTCGCCGCCAGGGCAACGTAGCCGCGGAAACCGGCGAGGGAGATGGAGGTCAGCACCGGGATCGACGCGGCCAGTCTTCCGGCCGCGGGGACGCCGCTACGAGGTGGTCCGGACCGGCATGACCACGTGCGTGTAGTCGCGCCCGTCCGCCGGCCGGAAGACGCCCGGTGAGAGCGGCCCATTCAGCTCGATCACGAACCGGTCCGTGTCCACGTTCTGGAGGGCCTCGCTGAGGTACCGGGCGTTGAACGCGATTGTCGTCCCGTCCCCCTCGATCGTCGCGTCGACGAGACCGCGGTGGTCGCCGACCTCCGCGGCCGCTGCCACAAGCACCTGGGCCGCCCCTTCGGGAGCGACCTGCATCCGGACGATGTTGGCGGACGAGCTGGCGATATAGCCGGCCAGGCGGACGGCCTTGAGGAGGTCGTCGCGGTCCACCTCGACACGGGTGGCGTGGGTCGTGGGCAGGACCTGCTGGTAGTTCGGGAACTGGCCGTCAATGAGGCGGCTCACGACGTCGATACCCTCGACGTGGAACAGGATCTGGTTCTTTTGCGGCGAGAGGATCAGCTCCACGGGATCGTCCGTGTCGGCCAGGACGCGCGCGAGCTCTGCGTATGACCGGGCGGGCACCACGATGCTCGTCTCCTCGACGGCATCGAGCGTCGGGATCGTCGTGATGGCGATCCGGTAGTTGTCGGCCGCCGCCAGGGTGAGGCGGTCGCCCTCGAACCGGGTAAGCACGCCGGTCAAGATGGGCCGTGCCTCGTCGGACGCGGCCGCGAACGTCACCTCTGAGAGCGCCCGGCGGAGGACCCGCTGGCTGATCCGGGTGGTCGGGCGCTCGCCTGCCGCAGGAATCGCCGGGAACTCGTCAGCGTCAATGCCCCGCAGGGTCGTCTCGAAGTGGCCGGCCCGGATGAAGAGGCGGTCGTTGTTGCGAACCTCCAGGTCAACGCGCTCCTGCGACGGGAGGCCGCTGATGATCTCAGCGAAGAGACGGGCCGGGACCGTGATCGCGCCGTCCGTCTCGATTCGACCTGGGACCCAGTAGGTGATCCCGATCTCCAGGTTGGTCGCGGTGAGCTTGAGGCCGGCGTCCTCGGTCCTGAGGAGCACGTTGGCAAGGACCGGCAGCGTGCTGCGTCCGGAGACCGCGTGGCCAACGACGGAGAGGCCGCGGGCAAGGTTCTCGCAGATGACGGAGAGGTTCACGGGTACGTCACTCCGGGTGCTCGGAACAGGGGTGGGCAGGTCCGGCCGAACCTGCCGGAACAGGATGAATTAGCCGTTTGGTGCATGGTCGCATATCGAGTCATCACCGTCGTCATCATGGTGTTGACGGCGTGGATCGTCGCGCTCCTGCGCGCTCGAATCACCGGTGGACGACGGGCCGTCCCGGCGTGGACGAGGGGCCCCTGGCGGTGCGTGCCAGCCTGGAGAGGATGTGGACGCATGGCGGCGCCGTGTGTGAGGACGTGTCGGCGCCCTGAATCCGAGGCAAATTGTCCCCGCCGGACGGCACCCCACGGGCGCTCTTTTCCACACCCAGGCAGGGTTTTCCACGGAATCCATGCCCTTTTCCACCATGGCGCTCGCCGGCACGCTTGCGGTGTGATCGCGGGGTCCGTGATGGCCGGCCGGCCACCCGTCAGTCGGCGTAGATCAGCTCGCGAACCGCGGCGATATCCCGGCGCATCTCGTCGTTGAGGGCGGCCTCCCGGTTGATCTTGTCGTAGGCGTGAAGGACCGTCGAATGGTCCCTGCCTCCGAGCTCCGCGCCGATCCGCAGCAGCGAGACGTCCGTCTCCTGGCGCATCAGGAACATCGCGATCTGGCGGGGCGTCACGATGGCCCTGTCGCGCTTCTGGCCCCGCAGCGCGTCGAGGCCCACTCCATAGTAGTCGGCCACCGCCCGGGCGATCTTCTCGGTGGTCACCTGGCGTTTCTTGGGGTTGTACAGGACGTTCGAGAGGACCGCCTGGGCGAGCTCGATCGTGATCGGCATCGCGCCCATGCTCGCGTACGCCACGACGCGATTGAGCGCGCCCTCGAGCTCGCGAATGTTGCTGACCACCTTGCGGGCGATGAACTCGACCACGTCCGATCGGATCGGCACCGCCGACTCCTCGGCCTTGGCGCGGAGGATGGCGATCCGCGTCTCCAGGTCCGGCGCGGTCAGGTCCGCGATCAGGCCCCACTCGAACCGGCTCCGGAGCCGCTCCTCGAGTGTGACGATCTGCTTGGGCGGGCGATCCGACGAGAGGACGATCTGCTTCCCATCCTCGTGGATCGCGTTGAACGTATGGAAGAACTCTTCCTGGGTCCGCTCCTTGTCGGCGATGAACTGGATGTCGTCGATCAGCAGCAGGTCGATCCGGCGGTAGCGGGCACGAAAGTCGTCGATCCGACCCTGCTGGATGCTCGTGATGAAGTCGTTGGTGAACTTCTCGCTGGTCGCGTAGACCACGCGCTTGCGCGGGAAGCGGGCCACCACCGCATTCCCGATCGCGTGCATGAGGTGCGTCTTGCCCAGGCCCACGCCGCCGTAGAGGAAGAGCGGGTTGTAGGCGTGGCCAGGCCGCTCCGCCACCGAGAGCGCGGCAGCATGGGCGAGCCGGTTGGCCGAACCGACGATGAAGTTGGAGAAGGTGTAGCGCGGGTTGACGTTGGCTGAGGAGCCGTCGCCGCCGACGCGGGTCGGCTCCACGCGAACGTCGGGCGGCGACGCGGCGGCACCCTCCACCCCCGCCTCGACGACGCCCGCATCGGCCCGCACGACGAACTCGACCGCGACGCTGTAGCCGACGATCCGGGCCAGTGTCTGCGAGATCAGCGAGCGATAGCGCGTCTCCAGCCAGTCCTTCGCGAACCCGTTCGGGACGGCGATGCGGAACCGGGTGTCGTCCACCTCGACCAGGGACGTGTGCCGCAGCCACGTCTCGAAGTTGGCCGGCGAGAGGGCAACCTGGAGCTCTCCGAGGGCCGCGCGCCAGATGTGTCGTGTATCCAACGGACGGACCCTGCTTGACCCGGGCCCCTGGCCCGGAGGTGGTACTCGGTTGCCGGCCCCAGGCAGCGCGAACGGCACCAGGAACGCAGAATCGACAGATCGAGAGCTCACTCAGCAGGCTGGGCGAACCGCTCCTGGGCGCCCCCGGCATCGCCCGGGGTTGCCCGCAGACGTCCCGGCGACCGTGGGCCGACGGCATGGTAGCACCGCCCGGACCGGACCCGCAAGGCAATCCGGCACTCAAAGTCGTATACTCCCAGGGAGTATTGCCCATCCAGTCGATCAGGCATGTTCGGGGCTTCGCCGCGGACGCGCCGCACGGCCCACCGTTTGACACCCTGAAGGCCGCCTTCCTATAATCGCGCGGCGTTGACGCGCCCTGCGCCTCCGTGCGTGCGGCGCGTCTGCGTGCCTTCTGGGGACGAAACGGCCGAGACCCCTGGGCCGGACGGTTGAGGATCACCACACCCGATGAAGCAGACCTACCAGCCGAAGAAGCGCCATCGCGCCAAGGAACACGGCTTCCGCGCCCGGATGAAGACGACCGGGGGCCGTCGGGTTCTCGCCGCGCGCCGCGCCCGAGGCAGGAAGAAGCTGACGGCCTGACGCCGACATCGGGCCGCGGCAGCCGGCGGCTCGCGATGCT